>CAZFAW010000424.1:0-2516 GCA_964517015.1 uncultured Chryseobacterium sp. | reverse complement strand
TGGGAGATCTACAACGGCGATTGCGGGCTCGGCCCGAACATCACCTACGACACCGTGAGCGTGATCGTGTACGACGCCACCGCACCGGCGGCCGATGCGGGCACCGACCAGCAGCTCTGCACGCCCACCACCTCCACCGGACTGGAGGGAAACGCGGCGACCTTCCCCGCCGTGGGCACCTGGACCCTGGTCGGCGGCACCGGCACCATTGCCGATCCGAACGACCCCAACACCGCGGTGAGCGGGTTGACCGTGGGTGAGAACGTGTTCGTCTGGTCGATCGACAACGGCCCCTGCCCGAACGGTACCACCACCGACTCGGTGAGCATCTTCCTCTTCGATGAGAACGCGGACCCGGCCGATGCGGGGCCCGATCAAGAGATCTGCATCCCCACCATGCCCAGCACCGTGACCATGGCCGCCAATGCGGCCGTGTTCCCCGGGTTCGGTACCTGGACCCTGGTGAGCGGCACCGGCACCATCGTGGATCCGAACGACCCATCCACGTTGATCACCGGGCTGGCCGTTGGTGTGAACGTGTTCGCATGGACGATCGACAACGGCCCCTGCCCGGGTGCGATCACCACCGACGAGGTGCAGATCATCGTCTTCGACGCCGCTTCGCCCAACGCGGACGCCGGACCTGACCAGGAACTGTGCGCGCCCGAGAGCTCCGCACAACTCGATGGCAACTCGCCCATCTTCCCGGCGGGCGGCTTCTGGACCATCGTGAGCGGCGGCGGCACGATCACCGACAACAACGACCCCGACGCCGTGATCAGTGGCCTGGGCATCGGACAGACCGTACTCACCTGGACGATCGACAACGGGCCATGCGCCAATGGCCTCACCACCGATACCGTCGTGATCAGCGTATTCGATGGTACCGCCGCGGCTGCTGCGGCCGGCCCCGACCAGGACTTCTGCTCACCCGTATCCGACCCCGTAACCATGCTCGCGAACTCCCCCGTCTTCCCTGCGATCGGCACCTGGGTGCTGCTTTCCGGCACCGGCACCATCGCCAACGCGAACGATCCCTTCACCGCCATCACCGGCTTGGGCCTGGGCGTGAACGTGTTCGAATGGTCGATCGACAATGGCGATTGCGGAACCAGCGCGGATCAAGTGAGCCTGACGGTTTACGACAGCAGCGTGCCCGATGCGGACGCGGGCGAGAGCCAGTACTTCTGCCAGGACGACTTCACCCAGACGAACCTGGACGCCGTGCCCGCCACCAGCACCGCCACCGGGGCATGGTACCAGTGGGTGGAGGATGTATGGCAGCCGGTGGGCACCGATCCCGGCCAACTCATCGAGAACGGATTGAACGGCGGCAACAACATCTTCCAGTGGGTGATCAGCAACGGGCCCTGCCCCAGCACGCTCGATACCATGATCGTCTTCCTGGACGACTGCCTCACGATCATCGTTCCCAACGCCTTCTCGCCCAACAGCGACGGCCACAACGACACTTACGTGATCGAGAACCTGGAGAGCTATCCGAACAACAGCCTGCAGGTCTTCAACCGCTGGGGCTCGAAGGTGCTCGACCGGTCGCCATACCTGAACGACTGGGACGGTAAGAGCGAGAACAGCATGAACTGGGGCGAGGAACTGCCCGAAAGCACCTACTACTTCACCCTCGACCTGGGCGATGGAAGCGAGGTGATCACCGGGTACATCTACCTGAAGCGATAGAAGGGGAGGAAAACCGAACGAAGGAACACGGAACAGAACACCGCATGCCGATGAAGAACACGGCGAGAAGGACCAAGGGAACGCTGCTTGCGCTCGGGCTCACCACCGCGGCGCTGGCCCAGCAGGACCCGCAGTTCACGCAGTACATGTTCAACCTGCTGCCGATCAACCCCGCCTATGCGGGCAGCGCGGAGCGGGTGAGCCTGAAGGCGTTGAGCCGCCACCAATGGGTGGGTTTCGAAGGCGCACCGGAAACGCAGACGCTGAGCGCGCACACCCCGTTGCCGTTCGAGAGCATCGGGGTGGGCGGCTCGCTCATGCGCGACACGCACGGGCCCGTGACGCAGTACGGCTTCATGGCCGATATCGCGTACCGCCTGTTCCTGGGCGGCGATGCCAAGCTGGCCTTCGGCCTGCAGGGCGGCCTCAACCTCTTCCAGGGCGACTTCGCCGATCTGGACCCGCTGGACGAGAACGACCAGGTCTTCCAGCAGAACGTGAGCACCAAGCTCGATCCTCAATTCGGCTTCGGCCTCATGTACTATGGCGAACGCTACTACCTCGGCTTGAGCACGCCGAAGCTCCTGCGCACCGAGTTCTTCGACGATGCATCGCTCGACAGCCTGGGCACCGTATGGGAGAACGGCCAGAAGCCGCACTACTTCCTCACCGGCGGTTACGTATTCGACCTCGGCACCTTCACCAAGCTCAAACCCACCTTCATGCTGAAGGCGGTGGACGGCGCGCCGATCAGCTTCGACCTCAGCGCGAACTTCCTGTTCTACGAGAAGTTCTGGCTGGGCGCCATGTACCGGCAC
>CAZFAW010000423.1:0-2520 GCA_964517015.1 uncultured Chryseobacterium sp. | reverse complement strand
CAAGTCCTACGGCTACCCGCTCACCTGGGAGCCCGACCGCAGCAGCATCCGCACCGTGCTGGCCTTCGCCCGGCAGCTCGCGCGCGGTAACAAGGTCTTCTACATCGGCCACAGCTGGGGTGCGCAGGAAGGTTGGTGCACCTTGTACGAGCCGGGCCTGGCCGATGCCTTCGTGAGCCTGGAAACCACGATGGAGTGGAAGACCGACACGGCCGAGGTGCGCGAGAAGTGGCCCCATGTGCTGGAGGCGATCACCACGCAGCGGTACCCGCTGCCGATCCTCATGGTGGCCGATAGCGAAGGCGAACCACCGTACCCCCTGTTCAAGGGCGTGCGCGCGGACATCCGCTACCTCGATCCCCGTGAGCCTTTTGCGCACGAGAGCTACACCAGTGCGTACCTGATGCGCCTTCAAACCGAAGATCGCTTCCCCGTGCCCGATGCTCCGGCGCTCCGGGCGCAGTCCGCCACCTACATGGACCTGTTCGCCGAGGTGCTCGCGTTCCTGCAAGAGCACGCCGGCCTGCCCGTGACCCGTCCCGTACGCGAGGGCGGCGATCCGTTCCACCGGCGCTGAGGTGAAGGCCGTCCGCGGCCATTTCCGCGGAACTGCCGCGAAGTCCGGTCCCGACCGGCTACTTTCGATCACCAATTTTCACCCCACCCCGATGAACGCACTTCTGGTCCTTGTCGGCCTTGTGGTCCTTGTCGCCCTCTACGCTGTCGGCATCTACAACAGGCTGGTGAAGCTGAAGAACCTGGTGGCCGAGGCCTGGAGCGGCATCGATGTGCAGTTGAAGAAGCGCTACGACCTGATCCCGAACCTGGTGGAAACGGTGAAAGGCTACGCCGCACATGAGCGCGAGACCTTCGAGAGCGTGACCCGTGCACGCACCGCCGCGCAACAGGCCACCACGGTGGAAGGCCACCAGGCCGCCGAGAAGCAGTTGAGCAGCGCGCTGATGAACCTGATCGCCGTGGCCGAGCGGTACCCGGAGCTGAAGGCGAACACCAACTTCCTGGAGCTGCAGGGCGCTCTGGCGCAGATCGAAGGCGACCTGGAGAAGTCGCGCCGCTACTACAACGGTACGGTGCGTGACCAGAACACACTGATCGAGAGCTTCCCGAGCAACCTGATCGCGAACGCGTTCGGCTTCGTGAAGTCGGCGTTCTTCGAACTGGAGAACCCCGCGGAGAAGCAGAACCCCCAGGTCAAGTTCACCTGATGCGGCGCGCACTGTCGGGGCTGGCGCTGCTGGGCGCGTTGCTGGCCCATGCCCAGAACGAACGGATCACCGCCTTCCACACCGACCTGACCGTTGCGCCCGACGGGCAGCTCACCGTCACGGAGGAGATCCACATCCACGCGGAGGGCGTGGAGTTCAAGCGGGGCATCGTGCGCCGGCTGCCGCGCTCGTTCACCGACCACAACGGGCGCACGCACCGGGTGCGCTACGACCTCACGGCCGTGGAGCAGGGCGGTGCCACCTCGCCCTTCCACACCGCCAACGAAGGGGACGAATTCGTGCTCTATGTGGGCGAGAAGGACACCTACCTGGAGCGCGGCGACTACCGCTACCGCATCACCTACACCACCGCGGGCCAGGTTGGTTTCTTCCCCGCGTACGATGAGATCTACTGGAACGTGAACGGCAACGGATGGGCGTTCTACATCGACACCGTCTCGGCGCTGGTGCACCTGCCGCCCGCCGCACAGGTGAAGCAGACGGCCTGCTATACCGGGACCCTGGGCAGCACGGAGAACGCCTGCGCCGATACGCTCATCGATGCGCACACGGTGCGCTTCACGGGCCGCGCCATGGGCTACTACGAAGGGCTCACCGTGGCCGTGGGGTTCCAGAAGGGCGTGGTCGCCGAACCGCCACCGCCCTCCTTCTGGGAGCGGCATTCGGTATTGATCGTCGGCGGGCTGATCACGGCACTGCTCCTGGTGTACTACTTCGTCACGTGGTTCCGCTACGGCCGCGATCCGGACGGGCCCACGGTGATCCCGCTCTTCGAGGCGCCCAACGGCCTTTCGCCCGCCAGCGTGGCCATGGTCATGAACGGCAGCTACGACCATGCGCAGATCACACCGGCCGTGATCTCCCTCGCGGTGAAGGGGTACATCCGCATCAACGAGAAGAAGGAGGAGGTGCTGCTCGGCCTCTTCTCGAAGACCGCCTACACCATCGAGAAGATGAAGCCCGGGTCCGGTCTCCCGCGCGAGGAGCAGGACCTGCTCAACAGCATGTTCGGCAGCGGCAGTACGAGCTTCGCCATCACGGGTTCGTACGACCCCGATGTGCAGGGCATGGCGAACGCGTTCCGGGGCACGCTGCGCGGCCAATGGCACGGCTTCCTCACGAAGGGGAACAACCTCAAGTTCTGGTGGATCCCCATCCTCTCGCTGGTCCTCTGCCTGGTGGTCATGCTGGTGCTGCACGGTTCGTACTGGGGCGATCTCGATGTGCTGTACATCGGCGCGTTCCTGGTGGGCAATCTCGTCCTGTTCCTCGT
>CAZFAW010000422.1:0-2524 GCA_964517015.1 uncultured Chryseobacterium sp. | reverse complement strand
GTCGGTTCGTCCAGCAGCAGCACGTTGCTGCTCTGCTTCACCGTCATGGCCAGGTGCAGGCGGTTGCGTTCGCCTCCGGAGAGCACGCCCACCTTCTTGTTCTGGTCGGGCCCGCTGAAGTTGAAGCGTGAGAGGTAGGCTCGCGTGTTCATGACCACGTTGCCGAAGGTGATGTTCTCGAGCCCGCCGCTGATCACGTCGTACACGGACTTGTCGGCCAGGAGGTCCTTGTGGCTCTGGTCCACGTAGGCGATCTGCACGGTGTCGCCGATGGTGATGGAACCGCTATCGGGCTGTTCCTGTCCCATGATCATGCGGAAGAGCGTGGTCTTGCCGGCGCCGTTGGGACCGATGATGCCCACGATGCCGGCCGGCGGCAGTGCGAAGCTGAGGTTGTCGATCAGCAACCGGTCGCCATAGCCCTTGCTCACTCCGTTGAACTCGATCACCTTGCCGCCCAGTCGCGGTCCGTTGGGGATGAAGAGCTCCAGCTTGGCCTCCTTCTCCTTCGCGCTCTCGCTCTGCATCTTCTCGTAGTTCGCGAGGCGCGCCTTGTTCTTCGTGCGGCGCGCGCCGGGATTGCTGCGCACCCACTCCAGTTCCTGTTTCAGCACGCGCTGGCGCTTGCTCTCGGTCTTCTCCTCCTGCGCCAGTCGCGCGGTCTTCTGCTCCAGCCAGTTGGTGTAGTTGCCCTTGAAAGGGATGCCTTCGCCACGATCCAGTTCCAGGATCCAGCCCGCCACGTTGTCCAGGAAGTAGCGGTCGTGGGTGATGGCGATGACGGTGCCCTTGTACTGCTGCAGGTGCAACTCCAACCAGGCCACGCTCTCTGCATCGAGGTGGTTGGTGGGTTCGTCCAGCAGCAGGATGTCCGGGTTCTGCAGCAACAAGCGGCACAGGGCCACACGGCGGCGCTCCCCACCGCTCAGCACCTTGATCGCGGTGTCGCCATCGGGGCAGCGCAGCGCGTCCATGGCCACTTCCAGCTTCTGGTCCACGTTCCACGCATCGCTCGCCTCGATCTTGTCCTGCAAGGCCGCCTGGCGGGCGATCAACTTGTCCATCTTATCGGGGTCGTTCAGCACCTCCTCGTCGCTGAACTTGTTGTTCACGTCCTCGTATTCCTTCAGGAGGTCCATGGTCTCCTGCACGCCTTCTCGCACGATCTCGATCACGGTCCTGCTCTCGTCCAGTTCCGGCTCCTGTTCCAGGTGCCCGATCGTGTAGCCGGGGCTGAAGTGCACGTCGCCCTCGAAGCTCTTCTCCTTTCCGGCGATGATCCGCATGAGCGTGGACTTGCCCGATCCGTTCAGACCGAGCACGCCGATCTTGGCCCCGTAGTAGAAGCCGAGATAGATGTCGTTGAGGATCTTCTTCCCCGAAGGCAGGGTCTTCCCCACCTTCACCATATTGAAAATGATCTGCCTGCCTTCTTCCGCCATGGTCTAGCCGTTGATCCGGGCGGCGAAGATCATGCTTCGCGGCAGTATTCCGATGTTCTTCGGCGCGGACAACGTGGCCGGGTCGATCCGCGCGAAGCGGAGCACCTCGTCCATGCGTGTTCCATCCTCGGTGCCCAGCACCAGCCAGAGCTGCGCTCCCGGGATGGTCGGGCGGTACAGGGGCGCGCTGCCCATGCCCTCCTTGATCATGTAGAACTCGATGGGCGACTGCCACATGACGTAGACGGCGACACGATCGTGCGGACCCAGCCCCTGCCGGATCACGTCCACCGTTGCACGTGCTTCCTCGAAGCGGTTGGCACGGCCGGGGCGATCGTGCAGGAAAGGGACCGCCAGGAGCAGCGCAAGGCCTGCCCCCAGGACGGAGCTCGCCCAGATGGGCATGCGCGCGCGCTGCACCAGCACATTGCACGCGATGCCGGCACCGGAAAGCAGGATCCACAGAACGAAATCCCACACACGCGGTGGCGCAAGCATGTGCTGCAGCAGGACCACCGGCAGGGTGGCCAGCACCAAGGCCGCCATCAACCTTCGGTGCCCGGGTTCCAGGATGGCGGCCAGGACCGGGCCCGCCACGAGCACCGCGGACCATGTCCAGGGGGCTTCCTGGGTGAAGTGCACGCCGAGTTCATCGAGCTTATGGCCGAGCGAACCGATGAAATGCGCCCAGGAACGCGGCCCCATGGTGTCGTCATAGAACAATTGTCCCGGCCCATAGACCACCAGCACGGGCAGGTACAACACCAGGGTGATCGCAACGAAGGTGAGGCCGGATGCGATGCACCGCCGCAAATGGGCAGGGCCTTCTTCGCCGCCTCGTTTCCAGATGCCGTGAAAGGTGTGCAGATAGAGCATGAGGGACCCGTACAACATGGTGGGTACGGCCCACATGCCAAGGGCGTTGATCAACGCCAGCAGCACGGCGCTGAACCGGTTCCCGGTCCGGATGAAATGCCGGGCGATGAGCAGGCCGACCAGGAGGAACAACCAGGTCATGCTGTAGCCACGGGCCAGCGCGCTATACTCCACCAATGGGCCGCTGAAGGCCACGAACACCAATG
>CAZFAW010000421.1:0-2525 GCA_964517015.1 uncultured Chryseobacterium sp. | reverse complement strand
TCGGCTACGACTTCTTCGCCGACCAGGTGCTCGAGGTGGACTTCGATCGATGCCGCATCGTGGTACATGACCGGCTGCCTGAGGCGACAACGGGTTACGCGGCTCTGCCCATCCACTACCAACGCGGCAGCTTCTTCATCACGTGCCGGGTGAACAGCGCATCCGACACGTTCGACCAGGCATTCATGGTGCACACCGGCCACAGTGGCGCGCTCATCTTCGGCACACGCGCGGTGAACGAGGCGCCGAGCCTGGACGAGCTGCGATCGGAAGGCGCCGAAGTGTTGAAGGATTCCTTCGGGCACGAACTGCGGAACGAGAAGGTGCGGCTGCCCTCCCTCGTTATCGCACAGCACGATCTGGTGGACGTGCCCGCGAGCCTGATGGATCCACGCTCCTCCATTCCTGCAAGCGTGATCGGCGGCGAGGTGCTGAAGCGCTTCAATTGGCTGCTCGACCTGCGCAATGATGTGATGTACCTGCGGCCGAACAGCCGGTACGGCTCACCCTTCCGATGATGGAACGGCGTGTCCGCGGTCGCGGGCTTGGCCCGGGCTCCGCATCTTGCCGGCCACCATGGATCTCGCCGATCTCACGCCCGGCTTTCCTGCTTACGCTGCCCTGGCCCGGATCGCATGGTTCATCCTGCTGTCCAGCGCACGCGTGCGTATGGGCGGTACCGGCGCGATGCCCATCGTGAAGCTGATCGACCTGTTGGTCCAGCTGCCGGTCTTCGTCTCACTCGTTGTCGGCGCGCTGGTGTTGTGGAAACACGGCGGCCAGGGCGGCCCCTGGCTCTGGGGCGGTACGATCGCCTGCGCCGTGATCGGTGCCGTGTTCGTGAATGTGTGTCTGGTCTGAGCTGCGCTCGCGTTTTACCGCTTCACCACCCACAGTGCCACGGATGCTTCGGATGCACGGAGCATGTATGGCCCAGGCGCCAGCGCCATGGTGTTCAACCGCGTGAGGCCTTCGGTCGTGCGCACCCGCAGCACCGCGCGACCGGTCGCGTCCACCAACAGCAGCTCGCCGTTCGCGGATGTCCCGGGCACCATCAATTCATCACTGAACGGAACAGGATACACCGTCGCGCCCGGCGCGCGCATGACCGTGTTCGACAACACGTCCGTAGACAGATCGGTGCTGTCCAGGCGCGCGATCACCATGTCGGTGGTGGAGGAACCTCCGCCCACATTGTTCAATGTGATGCCTCCGAAGCTGAGTTGCTCGCTGGGATAGTTCGCGGACACGTACACGCCGCCCGCATCGCCGAGCGCGATGGCCGAGGCGTTCTCGAGCCCGGCGCCCAGCATGGTGGTGGCCCATTGCAGGTCGCCGCCCGCGTTCAACTTGAAGACGAGCACATCGGAACCGCCTGCGGAGGTGAGCGTGAGCGTGTCCGGGCCCGGGTCACAGTCCATGCTGCCCCAAATGGTGCCGCAAACAGAAGCACTTCCGTCCTCGTCGGTGGCGATGTCGAAGGCCCGCGACTGCTGGTTGGTGGTCTCGCCCATGGTGCGCACCCATTGAAAGTTGCTCGCGCTGTCGAGCTTCAGCACGAAGAGGTCGCTGGGCCATGCCGAATGCGTTTCCACCCCGGCGTTGGGGTCGAAATCCGTGGCGGCCGCCGGGTATGCGCCAGCGAGCAGCAGGTTCGCGTACTCGTCCAGGACGATCGCATCGGCCCGTTGGTTCACGTTGCCACCGATGGACCGCGCCCACACCAATTGCCCATTGCTCGCCAGTTTCTGGATGTAGATATCCAGATATTCCACGGAGGTCAGGTTCACCGTACCGGGCCCCGGATCGAAGTCCACCGTTCCCGCGAACACACCGGTGGTGTAGACATGCCCGGCCGCGTCCACATCGATGCCCAGCGCTTCCTCGAGGTCCGGCTCTGCGCTTCCCATGCTGGTGGCCCAGGCCAGATCGCCTGCGGGGTCCAGCTTCATCACGAAGTTGTCCCATCCTCCGGCGCTGTTCAGCAGCAGGGTGCCTGCGCCGGGATCGAAGTCCACGCCCGTGCCGCTGAACCGGCCGCAGAGGTGCACGCTCCCCGCATCGTCCACCACCATGGCGATGGGTAGTTCATCCTGCGGACCGGCGATCTGCTTCGCCCACACGAAGTCACCCGCCGCGTCGAGCTTCAGCACGAAGGCATCGTAGCTGCCCGTGCCGGTGAGGTCGAAGGTGCCGGGGCCGGGATCCATGTCCACCGTGCTGATGCCGAGCTGTCCCGCTACGTAGATGTTACCGGCGGGATCCAAGGCGATGCACTGGCCGAACTCCGGAGCGCTACCGGAAGACGCCCCGATGCGCTTCGCCCACTCCAGGCCACCAGCGTTGTTCAGCTTCAGGATGAACACGTCCGCGTTGTTCGCGGTGAGGTTGCTGGTGCCGCCTTGCGGATCGAAGTCCACCGTGTTGCGGAAGGAACCGGTGGCGTACACGTTGCCCGCGGCATCGGAGGCGAGCGCGTTCACCTGCTCATCGGCGGTGCTGCCGAAGGAGGCGCCCCATGTCCA
>CAZFAW010000420.1:0-2532 GCA_964517015.1 uncultured Chryseobacterium sp. | reverse complement strand
CGAGTTCATCCTTCTTGTCGGAGCCCTCGATGTAGCCCAATACGTTGCTTGCCTTGAGCTCCTGGGTGCGTTCCTGGTGCGTAAAAGTCAACTCCACCGGCACGGTGCGAGCTGGGCCCTTCGCAATCCTCTTCAACTTCTTCCAACTGATGTGCGAACCCGCGAGCATTAGTTCGGCGATCCCTTGCGATATCACGATGGTCTGTAACCGGCGATCACGCCCCGATCCCGCTTCGCCCCCCGCAAGACGCATACGGGGCCCAGTGAGATAGTGCCCCAGATCATGGAGCAGTTCCGGGACCGACGCACTCGCCACCAGCAGGACGCGCACGCCTGCTTTCTCAGCAGCACGCGTCTTTTCTGCCAATTGTTGATAGAAATCATCGGGTGTGTGTGCATCGCCATCGCCTTCCATTACCAACACGGTCTTTCCGGCTACCGTGGGGCCTTCGTAATTCAGACCGTACCCGTTCCACACCAACTCGCGCACCCCAAGTTCTTCCGAAAGTCGGTCACTGAAATAGAAGTAGTCCTTTGCAAAGCCGAACGGCAAACCGGATATGGTGATCCCCAATTCACCTGGAACGGTGAGCTCCAACGGATACTCCTGCTCGTATCCATCGATCAGCCCTTCCCCTGCGATGCCCGGCACGGGTCCTACACCCATGGACCGGAATGCATCCTTCAAATAGCGGGCGGCCTTCCGTTGTCCCTCATACCCGGTTTCCCGACCTTCGAATTCGTCGCTTGCAAGAACGGTAAGATGGCGTCGTAGATCCTCTTCGGTGATCGTTCTCGCGTACTTGAGCGCAAAGCTGTCCACCTGGGTCCATGCAAGAAGACCGTGCACAATGGCCGTTGCCAAGAGGAACTCCCGATGGATCCTCATTCTTGCTCGATCTTATCGACACGACGTTGGTGTCTTCCGCCTTCGAAACGGGCCTCAAGGAAAGCATCCACGATCCGTTCCGCCTCGTTCTCCTGGACGAACCGTGCAGGTAGGGCGAGCACGTTCGCGTTGTTGTGCGCACGTGCCAAGCGCGCCACTTCTTCGTTCCAGACCAGTGCACTGCGCACCCCATGGTGCTTGTTCGCCACCATGTTCACGCCATTGCCACTGCCACAGATCAATATCCCGTGTTCCACCGATCCATCCTCTATTGCTTGCGCGACCGCATGGGCGTGGTCGGGGTAGTCCGTGCTATCCTCGCTCAAGGTCCCCGCATCGCGCACCTTGTATCCTGCCTCCCTCAAGTGTTGGATCAATCGCTGCTTCAACCGAAAGCCCGCGTGATCGCTCCCGATGATGATTTCATTGGTGGCCATGCGCCAAAACTACCCAAGCCTATGTTGAACCCGTTGTTCGTTGCTGTTCACGATCCGATCGTGGGATCTCTGGAACCATGGTCGAGATCCATTCATAAGTTCCGTATCCCGTGTTGATAACCGGCTCAACGGCGCTTTGTCCTTTCGTGGTGTTCAAAACCACTCCATCCATCCACATCGATCCCACCGTTGCCAGGAGGTCCGAAAGGGTTCGAGTTATCCACGATCCACATGCGGATCGGTTATCCACGATCGTTCATCCATTCCGTGTAGCCCCATCCCCGTAAGCCTTTATGGAACGAGCAACGGCCATGAACGTGAGTAGCCCGTTGGGTACTTTTGACAAGTCGCCTTTCCAAGCGACCCCACGAGCGATCATCCACCGATCCAACAGCGCTCATTACATCTATGATCCTTACAATTAAGAATAGAATACCAATACTCTGTTGGTTGATCATGGTCGTACCCCTGTTCATCCAAGCACAACCGGTTGGCGAGGACGGTCCTACCAAGTATTATTACCCCAACGGACAAGTGAGCAGCGAGGGCACGCTCGTGAACGGAAAACCGGAAGGTTGGTGGAAGACCTATTACGAGACCGGGGTACTGCGGAGCCAAGGCAATCGTGTCCGCTTCCTGCTGGATAGCACCTGGAGCTTCTATGCGGCCGATGGTAGCCTGCTCCAGACCATCGATTACCGGGCGGACAAGAAGAACGGCATGATGCGCAAGTTCGGGCCGGATGGTACTGTCCTATCGGAGGAACCGTATGTGAACGACCTGCGGGAGGGGGAGGCCCTGGAGTTCGATCCGAACGGTCATGTGCAGAAGCGCGTTTCGTTCCGCGGAGGAAAGGAGGAGGGAAGAGCATACGAGTACGCGGAAGATGGACGGATCATCAGTGTGCTCAACTACTCGGCCGGTGTGCTGAAAAGCCGTACGGACATCAACAGGAAGGACGCTTTGGGAGAGAAACAGGGGCCATGGAAGGAATTCCACGCCAATGGCAAGGTGAAGTGGGAGGGCACTTTCGTAGACGACAAGTTGCAGGGCATCGTGAAGGAGTATGACGTGAACGGAGGGTTGTTGGACCTGCAAAAGTTCGATCTGGGAGTGGAACTGAAAGGTGCCGAGGAAACCAAGTTGTTGAACATCAAGAACACGTACCACCCGAACGGAAAGATCGAGAGCATCGGTACGTTCACG
>CAZFAW010000419.1:0-2539 GCA_964517015.1 uncultured Chryseobacterium sp. | reverse complement strand
CATGGAAGCGGCCTACGGCTTCTTCATCGTGATCGCCATGTTGATGACCACCACCCTGATCTTCGGCTATCTGCGCTTCGTGCGCCGCTGGGCCCTTTGGATGGTGCTGCCCGTGATGTGCCTCTTCCTCGCCGTGGAAAGCGCCTATTTCGTGGCCAATGCGGTGAAGATCGCGCAGCGACCCTGGTTCGTGCTCAGCGTGCTGTCGCTGGTGGCCGTCATGTACATCTGGTTCCGCGGCCGGAAGATCACCAACCGCTTCCTGGAATTCGTGCGGCTGGAGGACCATGCGCAGGCCCTGCGCGACCTGAGCAACGATCGCGAGATCACCAAGTACGCCACGCACCTGGTGTACCTGATCAAGGCCGACAGCCCGGCCAACGTGGAGAAGCAGGTGATCGACAGCATCCTGGCCCGCAAGGTGAAACGGGCCGACATCTACTGGTTCGTGCACGTGAACCGCACCGATGCCCCCTACACCATGGATTACCGCGTGCGCGAGCTGATCGACGACAAGGTGATCCGGGTGGATTTCGACCTGGGCTTCCGCATCCAGCCGCGCATCAACCTGTTGTTCCGCCGTGTGCTGCAGGACCTGGACTCCTCGCACGAACTGGCCTTCAGCAGCAAGTACGAGAGCATCAAGAAGGAGGATTTCCACACGGACATCTGCTACGTGCTCACCGAGCGCGTGCTGTCCGCGGAGAACGAATTCGATTTCCGAAAGGACGCGATCCTGGACGCCTACTACGCGTTGAAACAGCTGGCCTTGAACGATCGCGAAGCCTTCGGCCTGGACCCGAACGTGACCGTGGTGGAACAGGTGCCCCTGGTGATCCAGCAGGTGCCCGAGTTCGATCTTCGGCGGCTGGAACGGCCGAAGGCCTGATCGGCGCGGATGCACCGGCCGGTGCGTACCTTCATCGCATGGTCAACACCACCATGAACCGCATTTTCGCACGCCCGCGCGCCACGGTGCTCCACGGCCCCATCCTCGCGGCAGCCCTGTGCGCGTCCGCCTCCTCCAGCGCGCAAACAACGCTGGTGGTGAACGACAACGATTACATCACCTACAACACCGATACGCTGCTGAGCGACCTCACCGCAGCGGGCATCGTGTTCGACCTGTACGATGTGGCCGGCAGCGGTGGCGTGCCGCCCGACGTGGCCACCCTGAACGCATACGACGACGTGATCTGGTACTGCTCCACCGATGGTGTGGGCCTGGGGTTCTGGGACGCCGCCGCACAGGTGAGCATCGCGGACCGGATCCTGAACGGCCGCCGTACATGGATCATCGGCCAGGACCTGCTCTACGCCGAATACGGCGCGGCGCCCATCGCTTTCAGCACGGGCGACGTGCCCACCGACTTCATGGGGGTGGCTTCCTACGATGTGCAGAGCTACGGCGACGATGGCAACGTGGGTTGCCCGGGCATGGTGGTCGATCCCGGCGTGGCGGGAGCGTTCCTGCCGGGCTTCACCTGGATCTTCCCCACGTTGTGGTGGGTCGATGGGTGCACACCCACCGCCGATGCCGATCCCATCTATGCCATGGGGCCCGCTCCATACGCCCTGGAGGGAGCCGTGTCCATGATCCACTTCCACCCCGCGGGAATGAACGTGATGAGCACCTTCTTCGATCCTGCCTTGATCGCAACGTACGCTGAGCGGGTCGCCTTCCTTCAGCAGACCCTTGCATACATGGCTTCCTTCCCCATCGGGGTCGAAGAGCTTCCTGCGCCCACATCGGTGCAGGTCCGTTTCGACGCGTTCGCGAGCGCGCTCTTGTTGCGGAACAGCGATCCGTTGCAGTCCATCACGATCCTCGACGCACATGGCCGAACGGTGCAGCGATCGGGTCCTTGGCCCGCAGGTGAGCACACGCTGCCGTTCGATCGCGCGGCCGGCGTATACACCCTCGTGGCCATGCAGAGCGGTGGTGCCCCACAGGCAGTGCGGTTCGTGGAACCCTGATGGGCAGCGTGGCCCGGTATTCCGGCGCCACCAGGCTCCGCCTTCGGATGCCCCTGGCCATATGTTGCTGCGATCGTTGATGAAAGCACGTCGCATGGTACACCCTGCCCGACCCTGCCACCTAGTTTTGACGCCTGTTCCCCATGGCGCACATCCGGCTTCCGTTCCTCACCGCCCTGTTCGTGCTCGGCTTCACGCACCTTCAGGCGCAGGAGTGGAGCTGCCTGGGTGCGGGCCTGAACGGATCGGTGCTGGCGCTTGTGGAACACGACGGCGAAGTGGTGGCGGGCGGATCCTTCACCGAAGCCGGTGGCGAGGCAGCAATGAACATCGCCAGCTGGGACGGTGACCATTGGGCTCCTCTGGGCAGCGGCTTGAACGGGGAGGTGCATGCCTTGGCCGTTTACAACGGTGACCTGATCGCCGGTGGGAGCTTCACGTTGGCGGGCAGCACGCCTGTTGAACACATCGCACGATGGGACGGGACCGACTGGCACGATCTCGGAGGGGGGCTCGATGGATTGGTCACATCGCTCGCCGTGCACGAAGGCCGGTTGATCGC
>CAZFAW010000418.1:0-2558 GCA_964517015.1 uncultured Chryseobacterium sp. | reverse complement strand
TCTACATTCTTCATAATCAATATTTGCCATACTTTATCCTTTTGCAAGAGCCGCCCAACGGTTTGCGTTAGTGGCTTGGCGGTTTAGAACGCTGGCATAAATTCGCCGCCGTACCGCCAAGTCCACTGCACGCTTTGTTAGCCTGCGCTAACGATTTGCCACTGTGCCACACTTGCACAAAACCAACCAGATAAACTGCCTTTCCATCCATCATCGCCAGTTTGCAAAACCATGATTGCCGAGAATATAACAAGCATGACAAATATTACGAGCCAAAACTTTTTCATAAAAACCTTTCCGCCTGCAAGGGCAGGCTAACGGTTTGCGTTACCTGCCGCCGCTTTGGGACAGGTACGTTGACAAATCAAATAGCCAGTTGGCAAGACGTGCCCGCAGTCGTGCGCCAAAGGCGGTCAGGTGCACGCTTTGTTCGGCGGCGCGTAGGTCATCACGCACCATTGCCAACTTACTGATAACAACTTGTACAGATTGCGACTTGGTAAATTCCATGTACAAATCATGCGGCACATCATCGAAAGTTTTACCAACTACTGACGGGTCACTTTCGTTGATGATGTGTTTCTCTGGCACGATGCGAAAGGCTACACCATAATTGCCTTTCTTATCGCCGTAAGAAGTTACCCAAATGTTGCCATAACCAAATTCAAGTTTCATAATTTTTCCTTCGGGTTATCGGCTGGCAAGGAAGCCGCCGAACGGATTGCGTTACCTGCCGCCGATTGTAGCGGGCGACACTTCCGCCTGAATGTTACCAGGCAGGGGATTTACGGCACGCATACCTACGCCGAAGGCGGTCAGGTACACGCTTTGTTGGAAAGCAAGGGAACCCCACTGTTGCGCCATTGCCTGAGCAATGCCAGGGAAAGTAACAGACCTTTCACGCTGACGGTCAGGCGAGGGCGGCATGTAGTGTATTCTTTGCGTTTCCTTCTTTGACATCGTTTTCATAATTTCAGATACATCATTCGTGGCAACAAGCGGCGGTAAATTTTGTAACCATAGACAGGTAGCCTTAGACTGTGTGTGACCAAACATGCTCGGCTGTATTACTTGGTCTTGTCGCCTTCCAATAATCTCAACGGCGTATTTGTGCATGATGGGATTTTCATTTGCTTTCATGGGAATGTTGGCTTCCATCGTTGCCTTGAATAAAAGCGCGTCACGCTCCATGAGTTCCCATCGTTTCTCGTTGCGGCTTCCGTCTTTGTTGTAGAGCCATCTCACACCACTGTTTGAAAGATAGGTGCAAGGCGTGTGAAAGATTGCCAAGTCCCAACCATCATTTAGGACTGTCAAAATATCGGCTTGAATGTGCTTGCCAGGTATGCGAGAAGGTAGCAAGTCACATGACCAGGCGTCATGTCCAAATTTTGCAAACGCTTCCCGCACGGTGGCGGATTCTTCACAACCTATCAAGACTCTCATTTTCTGCTTTCCAACGGCAAGCGTTACTGGCAATTGGCGGAGGGCGTAGATTCACCGTCCGCTTTGCCCGCGCCCGCCAATTGTCCAGTGCACGCAATGTTGGAAGGCTCAAAGCGATAAGACTCATTGAACCATGCCCATACCTTTGCTTGCAGTGGAAGCCAATAAACATACGGCATATCAAAATGCCAATTGTGCCATTCTCGCCAGTTTTTGCTTTCAATCTCTGGCTCAGATGCACAAGACAAATGCAGACCGCACTCACTGACGCGCCAAGTTCCATCTTCCACTTCTTCCCATTCGTCAATTTCACAGGTTAGCAAATCGCCACACTTCGGACATTCAAAAAGCCAACCAGGAATATCAGGAACTTCATTGTGTTTGAGAGTAATCATTTTGCAAGTGCCTTCCAACGGATTAGATTAGCCGCTTGGGGCGGGTTGAGACGACGCCCTTTTAGCGGTTTTACGAACAGACTTAGAGGATGCTTTTTTAGCGGGAGCCTTCCCCAAGTCGGCTGCATCTTGTGTTGGGCGGACTTCATATTTCGCCCTCAGCCTAATGTAAGTAGATCGCTCGTAACAGCAGATGCACTCGTTGTGCAAACACGGACTGGTTACGAAGCATTGACAATCGGCACACCATTGCCAGTTGCCCGTTTCTGTTTCTTGGTAGCTGTGCATGTGCTTACCGTTGATACCTTCGCCAACTAATTGACTATATGACATAATTTCCTTTGTGAGCGAGAGTCCGCCCAACGGCGAGCGTTACTGGCACGCCGTTTTATAAAATTTGTTTATCTGGACACAGCCGAAGGCGTGTCCAGTGGACGCAATGTTGGAAGGCTTCAACATCTTATGACCTTCCCGTTTAGCAAAGCAAGTAATTTCTCTGGCTCTGTTTCGAGATACTTTTCTTCATCGGAAAAGTGAGAACCATCTTGCCCGCTTTTGCGTATTTTCATGGTAACGTGATCCGCCTTCGGGCTATTTGAAATGCGAACCAGAACCAATATTTTTACACCTGCTGGTTTTATGTAACCGATAGTTTGCATGGTAGCCTTCCAACGGATTGCTTTACTGGTGAAGGGTGGGACGAGATAAAACCCAAAG
>CAZFAW010000417.1:0-2559 GCA_964517015.1 uncultured Chryseobacterium sp. | reverse complement strand
CCACGCATTCCCGACCTGCGCCAGTACCTGCTGACCAGTCTGCTGATCACCGGGCATTGGATCACCTTCTACGGGGCCATCAAGATCAGCAGTGCCAGCATCGCAGCCGGGTGCCTCAGCACCAGCACGGTCTTCACCGCATTGATGGAACCGTTCTGGTTCAAGCGCCGCATCCGCAGGTACGAAGTGTTCCTCGGTGTCGTGGTGGTCGCTGCCTTGCTATTGATCTTCGGACTGGAAACACGCTACCGCCTGGGGATCGTGGTGAGCGTGGCCAGCGCCTTGTTGAGCGCCTGGTTCAACGTGGTGAACGGCGTGCTGGTGAAGCGCGGGGACGCCATCCGGATCGGGTTCTACGAGATGCTCGGCGTGGCGGTGGTGCTCGGCGCATGGCTGCTGTTCACGCACGACCTGCCGCCACCGGTGTGGCGCTTGGAGGGCATGGATCCATGGTACCAGCTCGCATTGGGTTTGGGCTGTACCACCTTCGCATTCGTTGCCGGGATCGCGGTCATGCGGCAGCTCTCCCCGTTCACGGTCATGCTCACGGTGAACCTTGAACCCGTGTACACCATCCTGATCGCGTTGCTCATCTGGGGCAAGGGCGAACAACTGAAGGCAGGCAGCTACCTGGGCCTTGCCCTGATCCTCGCCTGTTTGTTCCTGAACGGTTGGATGCAGCGCCGCAAGCCGGCTCGCGAGGTCACCGAGCCCGATCCGCTGGTGCAAGGCTGATCCGCTCATCCCCCGCCCGGTGATCGACGTAGGTGATGAAGAACTGGAACATCTCATCGGTGGTGCGCATGAAGCGGCTGTCGCTGCCGATCACTTCACGCGGGGGATCGAACGGTTGATCCGGGTTCCCGGTCGTGTTGTCGAACGTGCCGTACACGTGGATCTCGCTCCCCTTCGGCAGTGGCAGCAGATGGCGGAACGTGTAAGCGTATTGCCAGCGGAAATCCCAGTCTGCGATGCGGATCAGGGGGATCGTGTCGCCCGAAGGGGTCACTGCATGGGCGAGGAACGTCGTTCCCAGCAGGTGCATGTGCGGGTTGATCGTCACCACACTGATGTCCTTCTCCAGCCGGTAGCGGGTATGGAAGGTGCGTACTTCGCCGGGCGCCAGGTGCAACACGGGTTCGATGGCGGTATGGTTCGACCCCATGAGGATCTCTTGGAACGGTCGCTGGGGCGCGCGCGGTGCGAACCAGAGGTTGAAGTGCGACCGGTCCGTGGTATCGTGTGCCGATGGACCATAGTGCAGGGAGTTCATCAAGATCGCGCCCTTGCGATGGATGGACAAGCCGCCGATCCCGTCCGGTGGACGCACGGGCTCCATTCCGGGCAGGTAGTTCACGGCGGAGGGTACCAGGGCTGGCCACGTGCCATCGTCGTTCTCCAGGGAAAGGGCCTTGAACGCGTCGGGGCCGCCGCTTTGTTCGGCATCCACGAAGTAGGTCCCGGCCTTGAAGACGTCCTTCTTCGCGCCGATGGCGTAGTTGATCAATGCCCCGTTCATGTGGTGCAAAAGACGCCGGTTCCCCGGAACGAATTCAACGGCGCGCAGGAAGGTGTCGCGTTCCAGTTCGAACGGCGCTTTTGCGATGATGAAATGATCGCGACCATCGCCCGGGATGTGGAAGGTGTCCGGCAGCCAGACCACGGCATCCGGCGCACCGAGGGTTGTGCCAGCCTGCCCATCGGGCAACGCGTGCATGTTCTCCGGAGCTCCCTGAGGCGCTCCCTGATCCACCCACTTCGCGATCAGCGCGATGGACCGCGCATCGAGGACGCGTTCGCCAAGGAAGCGGGAATAGCCCGTATCCGCCGGCCACGGGGGCATGTACCGCTTGCCTGTGACCAGTTTGATGGTCTTCGCCTTGCGCCGGGCATCGTCGTACGTGATCAGAGGGAACGGACCCGCTTGCCCGGGTCGGTGGCACGGCGTGCAATGCACGTGGATCACCGGTGCGACATGCTCCGTGAACGTGACGCGATCGGGAAGGTCGAACGCCGGTGGTTCGCGCCGTTCTGCTTGAGGCGTGCATGCCGCGAACGCGATCACTGCGGACAAGGGGAGGGAGCGGGTCATCGGTCGGGACATTCCACGATGCAGCCGACGGCGTCGGCACCACGCGAGGGCTCCCGGCCGTCGAGCAACCGTTGTACGGCATCGGCAAGGTAGTGCCGGGTGGCGGTCGGCTTGTGCCGCCCGGCGCGCACTGCGCGATCATCCAGTGCACCGCGATACACCAGTTCGTCCTGCGCGTTCAACACGAAGCATTCCGGCGTGACCCGTGCACCGAGCGATCCAGCGGTCCCGCATTCCCGGTCGAGCACGTGGTCGAACGCGAGACCGCATCGTTCAACATACGTGCGTACACTGTCCGCGACGATGTAGGGGCCTGCATACACGCCCACGAAACGCACTCCCGCCGGCGCGAACCTTTTGGACAGGCTGTCGATCATGGGCGCGTAGTTCCGGCAGAACGGACATTCCGGGTCCAGCGTGATCAACACGGTGGCCGCAGTGCCGCGAAGGGCGTTCCATGCCAGCGT
>CAZFAW010000416.1:0-2579 GCA_964517015.1 uncultured Chryseobacterium sp. | reverse complement strand
GTGAGCGTGCTGCTGGCGAAGGAGCTGGTGCGCGCGCCACGGCCGGGCATCGGTCTCAAGGGCGTCTTCGCCGTGGACAGTCCGCTGGACCTGGTGCATTTGTATGAATGCTCGCAGCGCGACCTCACGAAGACGACCTTCCCCCAGTACAAGGACGAAGCGCGGTATGTGGTGGCGCTGCTGGACAGCACGCTCGGTTCACCAACCGACAGCATGCCCGCCTACGAACGCTACGCCCCCCTGCTGAACACGTCCGCGAGCGTGGCGCCAATGAGAGACCTGCCCATCCGGTTCTACACCGAGCCGGATACCGCGTGGTGGCGCGCCAACCGAGACGACAGCTACGAGGAGTTGAACGCATTCGCCTTGAAGCGCATCCACGACACCTTGCGGGCCGCAGGGAATTCCAGCGCGGAGTACTTCACCACCGAAGGGCGCGGCATCCAGCACGGCAACCGGCATCCGCATGCGTGGTCGATCGTGGATGAGCAGGAGCTGGTGCGGTGGATCATGCACCTTGCCCTGTGAACAACAAGGTCGCAGGTATTTGTTATGCGTGCATAACTTTAGGCCGAACCGGACGTAAGACCCTACGTTGAACCCTCGCATTGCACGCACCCATGAGCACCGAGACCCGCGCCAAAGCCCTGCAAGGCGGTGAATTCCTGATCCGCGCGAGCGAACCGCAGGACATCTTCATCCCTGAGGAGTTCAACGAAGAGCAGCGCATGATCGCGCAGACCTGCGTGGAGTTCCTGGAGCAGCACGTGTGGCCGCAGCTCGACGCCATCGACCAGCAGCAGGAAGGGCTGATGGTGGACCTGATGAACAAAGCCGGTGAACTCGGACTGCTGGGCATCACCGTGCCCGAGGATCTGGGCGGCTTCGGCAAGGACTTCGTGACCGGTATGCTGGCCACCGAGAAGACCGGGGCCGGGCACAGCTTCAGCGTGGCCATCGCCGCGCACACGGGCATCGGCACCCTGCCCATCCTCTACTACGGCAACGACGCGCAGCGGAAGAAGTACATCCCCAAACTGGCCAGCGGCGAATGGAAGGCCTGCTACTGCCTCACCGAACCCGGCAGCGGCAGCGATGCCAACAGCGGCAAGACCAAGGCGGTGCTAAGCCCCGACGGGAAGCACTACATCCTGAACGGCCAGAAGATGTGGATCACCAACGGCGGTTTCGCCGACATCTTCACGGTGTTCGCCAAGATCGACGACGACAAGAACCTCAGCGCCTTCATCGTGGAGAAGGACTTTGGCGGCATCACGTTGAACCCCGAGGAACACAAGATGGGGATCAAGGGCAGCAGCACGCGGCAGGTGTTCTTCAACGACTGCAAGGTGCCGGTGGAGAACCTGCTGAGCACGCGTGAGAACGGTTTCAAGATCGCCGTGAACATCCTGAACATCGGCCGGATCAAGCTGGCGGGTGCCACCCTGGGCGGCGCGAAGAAGACCCTGGACCTGTCCATCGGCTATGCCAACGAGCGTCTGCAGTTCAACACGCCGATCAGCCGCTTCGGCGCCATCCAGCAGAAACTGGCCGACATGGCCATCTATATCTACGTGCTCGAGAGCGCGCTCTACCGCTGCAGTCGGGACATGGAGACCGCGATCGACGAGCTGAAAGCCGGGGGCGCGGATCATGCCACCGCGTTGCTGAAGGGCGTTGAGCAATACGCCGCCGAGGCCGCGATCCTGAAGGTGGCCGGCAGCGAGTGCCTGGACTACGTGGTGGACGAGGGCGTGCAGATCCATGGCGGCATGGGCTACAGCGCGGAAAGCCCCGTGGAGCGCGCCTACCGCGACAGCCGCATCAACCGCATCTTCGAGGGCACCAACGAGATCAACCGCCTGCTCACCGTGGATATGCTGATGAAGCGCGCGATGAAGGGCCAGCTCGACCTGATGGGTCCGGCGATGCAGGTGTCTGCGGAGCTCATGGGCATTCCCGACATGCCCGAACCGGATGAGAGCCTGCTCGGTGAGGAGAAGCGCATGGTGGCGAACTTCAAAAAGGCGGTGCTGATGGCCGCTGGCGGCGCCGCCCAAAAGCTCGGCCTCGCGCTCGGCGCCGAGCTTGAAACCGCGCTGCGCCACAGCGACATGGTGATCGAAAACAACCTCGCGGAGAGCGTGCTGCTGCGGGCGTTGAAGCTGGCCGCCATGAAGGGCGCCGACGCCTGCAGCGGCCAGATCGCCATGACGCGTGTCTTCATCCACGACGCGGCGGACCGGATCCACAAGCACGCGAAGGAGGCGGTGAACGCCTTCGCCGAGGGCGACGAGCGCCAGGCCATGCTCATGGGGGCGAAGCGGTTCACTAAAAGCGCACCCTTCAACAGCAAGGAGGCGCGCCGCGCGATCGCCGCGCAGTTGATCGCGGAAGGGAAGAACCCGTTCTGATCACTCCACCACCTCCCACCACCGCTCGCTCGCAGCGGGCCCGGGCATGGTCACGATCCGCCCGATCCGCGGCGTAAGCAGCGGCAGGTCCATCTCCCCTGCCTTTTGCGTGATCCGCTCGATCGGCTCCTTCCACGGATGCAGGCCGAGCGCGAACTGCGCCCA
>CAZFAW010000415.1:0-2612 GCA_964517015.1 uncultured Chryseobacterium sp. | reverse complement strand
CGCTCTGTCCGCGTGCACCGCCCACGAACAGGTCTTCGCGGCCGTCGCCATCGGCATCGCCCACCCCCAACAGCGGGCCGTTCTCGCTTTGCTTGTGCGGCAGCAGCACCTCCTGCGCGAAATCGTTGTAGGCGTTCTCCCGATGCAGGAAGTCGAAGCCCAGGCGTTGGGCCTGCTCGGCGAAGAGCGGTGTTGCCGCCGGTGGTGCGGGCGGTGCTGCCGTGGCCGATGATCGGGGGACATCCACCACCTGGTCGGCCTTCACGTCGCGCAGCGTGGATACCAACCCGTCCGGCCAGATCACCTGGAGCTCATCCACCACGGTGGCACCGCCAAGCCCGAAGTGGAGGATGTTCTCCACGCAGCTTTCGTAACCGCGGGTGGGCATGGCTTCCTGGAATTGGGAGGCTCCGGCGGCGGTCACCTTCACGCGCGCGTTCATGGCCAGCGCGGTGCCTGCGCCCTCGAGCTTCACGCGCAGGTGGTGGTTGTGGTTCGTGTTCGCCGCCGTGTTCTCCATGATCGACGCCTTTTCCTCCATGTTGTTGATCACCAGGTCCAGGTCGCCGTCGTTGTCCAGGTCGGCATAGGCCGCGCCGTTGGAATTGATCGCCTCCGTGAAGCCCCATTCCACGGAGCGGTCCTCGAAGGTCAGATCGCCGTTGTTCCGGAAGAGGTAGTTGCGCACCTTGTTCGTGGGGATCAGTTTCAGCAGTTCGTCGTACTTCACGGGTTTTCCGGCAGCTTCGAGCTTGCGCGCCTCGGCGTTGTAATCGTTGTCGCGCGTATCGCGTTTGTAGCCGTTGGTCACCAGGAGGTCCTTCCATCCGTCGTTGTCCAGATCGGCGAACAAGGGTGCCCAGCTCCAGTCGGTCTTGCTGATCCCCGCCAGCTGGGCGATCTCGGAGAAGGTGCCATTGCCGTTGTTCAATTGCAGCGTGTTGAACATGAACTGGTAGTGCATGCCCGCCGCCACGGTCGACCAGAACTTCTCCGAGCTCATGGCCCCCATGTTCTTCTTGCTGCGCACGTGGTCCTCGCTCACCATGTCCAGCACGAGCAGATCGGTGGCGCCGTCGTTGTTGATGTCGGCCGCATCGCAACCCATGCCGTAGTTGCTGATGTGCCGGGTGCGTTGCTTCACCACATCGATGTACTTCCCGTGGCCGTTGTTGAGGTACATCCGGTCCGGCTCCATGTAATCGTTCGCCATGTAGATGTCCGTCCGTCCGTCCCCGTCCAGGTCGCAGACCGCCACACCCAGGCCATAGCCCATGCTCGTCAGCCCGGCTTCACGCGTGATGTCGGTGAACCGCGCGCCATCGTTGCGGAAGAGCCGGCTGGTGGGTGCCGTGTTGTCGCGGACCGCCCGCTCCACGTCCTCGCTCGTGATCCGGCTCCCTTGAAGCGGGCAGTTCAACGTGAAGAGGTCCAGGTCGCCATCGCGATCATGATCGAAGAACACGGCCTGCGTGGTGCGCGTGGTGTCGGCGATGCCCAGCTCGGCGGCGCGTTCGGTGAAGGTCATGTCGCCGTTGTTCATGTACAACAGGTTCGTGCGCTCCGCGGGATCGGGCGTCCACCCTGCGCGGCAGACGTGGATATCGAGCCAGCCGTCGTTGTTCACGTCGGCCATGGTCACGCCGGTGTGCCAGCCGGTGTGCGCCCCGAACCCTGCCTTCGCCGTCACGTCCTCGAACCGCAGACCGCCCTTGTTCAGGTACAGGCGGTCCTCCACCATGTTCCCGCAGAAGTACAGGTCCTGCAACCCGTCGTTGTTCAGATCGCCCACGGCCACACCTGCGCCGTTGTACAAGTACTCGTACATGAAGTAATTGAGCGCACTGGATTCCTGCAGGGTATTGGCGAAGGTGACCCCGCTGCGTTCCGCGGGAACGGCCACGAACAACGGTTCAGGGTCGGCGTTCGCCGGCGTCCCTTCGGTGGGCGGTCCGGTACGATCGCCACAACCGGTGCAGGGCGCGAGGAGAACGAATGCAAGGAGGGATGGGCAGAGGGAGCGCATGGGGGAGGGGGCTGGCCCGGCTCCAGTACCGGGCTAGCAGGAAAGTTACCTGCCGACCGGTTACCGTGCAACACGGCTCAGCGCACCGCCTCCTCCCAAAGTTGGATCCCGCTTTCGTTGTTCACGCTGATCCGCGGGATGTCGTCGTACAGGGTCACCTTGCCCGTTACGCAGACCTTCTTGTTCACCAGTTCCTTCTCGGGATCGTAGCTGAAGTTCGGCCCGTTGCTGTCCCAGATCGTGGCATAGAAGTCCTGGTTGGGGTGAACGCGATCGAGGTTCAGGTACACCGCGTTCGCTTTGGCGGTGCGCCGTGTGCTCACCACCGTTCCGCAGATGGTCGCCGTACTGCCCACGTGGTAGCGGGCTTGCACGGTGTTGAACATGCCCTTGGGAAGCGGCGCCTTCAGTGGCGCCACCTCGCCGTAGTTCGGGTCGCCCTTCGCATACCACGGCGCGGGGTCGCTCATGGCTTCGATGCGGGCCTCGGTGGCATCGTCCAACGCGGCGAAGAAGTCGATCCCGGTCAACGCTTCCACGCTGTCCACGGGAACGGCGAAGCTCACCGTGGGCATGTCGCTCCCGG
>CAZFAW010000414.1:0-2614 GCA_964517015.1 uncultured Chryseobacterium sp. | reverse complement strand
GCAGGAACACATCGTTGATGCCGTCGCCGTTCGGGCTGAAGGCGTTGGGCACGTAAAGCGCGAATTCATCCTCCACGCACACCATCAGGGATGTGCTGTCCGCACAGCCTTCGACGTTCGTGACCATCTGTTGCACGGTGTAGCAGCCCACCTCGGGGAAGGTGAACGACACGGAGGATGCCGTGTCCGTGGACGCCGCCGGGTCGTCGAAGGTCCACACCCAACGCGCCGCACCGCTGCTGGCATCGCTGAAGTATATCACCGGGTCGTTGATCGTGGCGATCGCCGGTGTGGCGAGGAAACCGGCCACGGGTGCAGGGAACACCTCGATCGTATCGAGCAGCGTCGTCGTTCCGGTGCAACCGGACGCATCCGTCACCGTGAGCGTGACCGAGTAGGTACCGCTGGCCGTGTAGCAATGCTCCGGGGAAGGATCACTGCCCAGTGTGGTACCGTCGCCGAACTCCCACGCGTTGCTGGCGCTCGCGGCGCTCCCATCGGTGAAGGTGACGCAGAGCGGGGCACAACCCGCCACGGGATCGAGGCTGAAGATCGCTTCCACGGGAGACGCGACATCCACCACCATGCTGTCGGGTGCGGATACGCACCCGTTGGCGTCGGTGGCGAACACGGTGTACGTGCCGGGTACGGCGGGCACGAGCAAGGGGCCGGCCGGGGACCACGTGTACGTGAGCGCGCCCGTGCCGCCGATGCCGTAGGCTTCCATGTTCAGGTCGGCACCGGCGCATAGCGTAGTGTCGTTCATCGTGGTGAGGCCCAGTGCTGGAGGCATCAGCACGGAGAATGCGACGGTGTTGGCGCAGGCACCTGCGTCCTGCACGTCCACGGTGTAGGCGCCGGGGGCCAGGCCGGTGACGGTCGTGCCGCTCGCGCCCCCGGGCGTCCAAAGGATCGACGGTGATGTGATCGGGCCGGTGATCACGACCGTGGCCGAGCCGGTGCCATCCACGCACAAGGGATCGGTCACGTTCACCTGCACCTCCTGGATCGCCACGAACAGCGTCGGGTAGGCGTCCACTCCGCAGGGCCCGGTCACGTGCGCGGTGACGGTGTAGCCGCCCGGACCGCTGAACACGTGGTTCGGTGCGTCCAGCGTGCTGGTGTTGTCCACACCGCTGGCAGGATCGCCGAAATCCCATTCCACCAGATCGCCGCAGCCGGTGAGGGTGAGGAAGAAATCCATCGTGCTTCCCGTGCACGGCAGCGAACCGATGGTCGCGCTGATCGGCGCATCGCTCACCTGCACGTCGTCGATCGCCACCCCGTCGTAGTTGTTGCAGGTGGTGCCAGCGCCGAAGAGGAACCGCAACCGCACATCGGGCTGGTTGGCACAGGCCGCGGGCAGGCAGTGCTTCGCCTCGAGCCAGGCGCCACTGCCCATGCCGCCCACGCAGGATCCGGAGGTGGCGCCCACCCGGCCGCTCCAACCGTGCCGCGGGAAGGCGGCCGTCAGGTTCAGCACGTTGTCGTAATTGTACCAGTTGTCGTTCAGGCAATCGACCGGATCGCCGTAGGCGCCCACGTTGGTCCAGGTGGCGCCGCCGTTCAAGGAGTACTGCAGGTTGGCACCGTCGTACTGGCGCTCGGTCTCCCAGAAGATCTTGAAGCCGATCCACGGATGGAAGATCCCGGTAAGGTCGTAGCAACCGCTTTCGATCCAAGACTGCTGGCCCAGGTTGTAGAAGGTACCCGATAGTCCGCCCACGCACCAGCTGTTGCTTCCCCCGCCGGCCGAGTTGATCAAGGGGTGCGCCGGGGTGCCCCAGGCCCAATCGGCCGAGGCGCCGTTGATCGACCACACGGGGGCGCTCTCGAAACCCTCCAACGCCGGGTAGGCCGTTACGCACTGCGGTACGCAGCGCGCCGCACACAGGGCGGCCAGGGTGATCCCGAGGGTGCGGAGAACGCGCATGGCGGCGCGAAGTTCGTGGTCTTCCACCAGGAAGGACGCAGGGGAACGGGACGCAGTGGTCCCACGCGATCGCACCGCGCACTTACCTTCATGGCCCGAACAACGCCCATGAGAACACGATCGACCCTCGGTGCACTGCTCCTGAGCACGGCCCTTTCGGCGCAATTCCAGATGAACCCGGAATTGGGCCTCAACTTCTGCAAACTGGCCGGCGATGAAGTGCCCGGCCTGGAGTACAAGGCCCAGGTGGGCTGGCAGTTGGGGATCGACTTCCGCATCGGCGACCGGCTGTATTTCCAACCCGGCATCCACTTCGTGCGCACCGCCACCGCCGTGAAACTGGCCGGCAGCGACACCACCACCCTCGAAGACAACCTGATCCGCAGCAGCGTGAAGGCGAAGGTGCTCGTGGGCTTCAACCTGATCCACGACGAAACGTTCAAGCTGCGCCTGAACGCCGGCCCCACCTACGATGTGCTCCTGAGCGTGGACAACAAGGACGACGAGATCGATTTCAACAAGGACGATTACAACGCGGGCTCCTTCAACCTGGATGCCGGCATCGGGGTGGACCTCTGGATCCTGAGCGCCGAGACCGGCGTGAGCTACGGGTTGAGCAACAGCTACAAGGAGACGGATGTGCTGAGCAGCGACGCGAAGTACTTCACCTGGTACGTGACC
>CAZFAW010000413.1:0-2626 GCA_964517015.1 uncultured Chryseobacterium sp. | reverse complement strand
AAGGCCAGCCACAGGATCGCCGGTTCGGTCCATCCACGCGTCGGCGTGATGCGTGCCGAGGTGCCGATCGCTACGGATGCCGCGAAGAGGATCGCGGCCGCCGTGTAGTCCACAGGGAAGCCGATCGTTTCGTGGAGGTGTGTGGTGATCCATTGCAAGCCTTCAGGCAGCGCATGGACCGGGAAGCCTTGGGCTTTGGGCCGATCATCTTCCACAGGCACGGCGTGGAGGTGAACGGCTTCGGCCTTTATCGCGTCCACCAACGCGGTATTGACCGCTTGCGGTTGTACGTTTGGCATCGAAGTCAGTATTCGAGCGGGTTAGCGTTCCAGCGCTGCCCGCTCACTTGTTTCCGGCCATGCGTTCCACCGCGACCTCGGCCGCTGTCTTGCGGCGTCCGGCGTCGATCCACTGCTCCAGTTCCGCACGGCGGAAGTAGAGCCGACCACCAACACGGCGGTGAGGGATCTCCCGACGATGCGTCAACTTGTAGATGGTGCGACGTGCGAGGCGCGTGATCTCCACGGCCAGGTCCAGCCCTCCGATCTCATCGGCGGGCTTATCGTTCATCGTGCGGGCCTTCAGTGCCCGCACATCCACGGCCAGCGCATCCAAGCGGGCCGTGATCTCAGAAAAAGGGTTGTATTCCACTGGCGATCGCCCCGACTTGTGCCGAAGGCTCGCAAGTGTTTTCGCCAGCGTTAGCCGGGCGGCCGGTTAGTGGCCGCTTAGTGACCGCTAATCTTCGTTCGCGTTCGATCGGTTGCGAACGATCTTCCTTTCTTCCTCGGCCAGCTTCAGGGCTTCGGGGTAATCCGCAAGTTTCGCGATCACGGTATCAAATCGTTTCAGCACGTCCCCAGGACGCTTGCCCTCTTTGGTGCGTTCACGGCGCTTGCTGTCAGGTGATCCCCACGCATACTTGCCGAAGTGTCCTTTCAATTCCTTGCCGCTGCTCTGCTTACTGAACCCCGCTCCCTCGGCTATTACTGAAGCGTTCTCCTTCGTTATGTCCGCCGTGGTATCCCCGCCCTCACATCGAAAGGCATGGAACAGAGCCAAGCTCTTCAGGTCGGGCCATGACTTCGCGTCGGGCTTGGGCAATGCTGGAACATCGGTGCAATCAACAACAGCATTCACGCGCTCAGCCGCGCGTTCCCGCCAAGTGTGAAAGCCTTCAATATGCCCTTGGAACATGGCTGCGATATCACCAGGGGCGGCGTGCTGGCCTTTATTGGATAGGTCTTGCTTTGCCAGTTCCAAGAGCGCTTCGTAGGTAGTGCGCTCGGCAATTCCGATGGGTAGCTCGGCAATGCAGGATGCCAAGCGACCGACCTCCTTCGCGGCTTGGTCACTTTCGCCGTGTGCGCCGTAGGCGGCGGCCACCTCTTCGGCAAACATTCCGATCCACCGCTCCCAGCGTTTCGTCAGGCTGTCGGCCCGAGCACCGCGCTTGTCGGATGCCTTTAATGTCAAGCCGTATTGCGGCGATCCACCGGCGGAATACCATGCCGCCGCAAGTTCCCATCGTTGATGGGATAGGTTGGCTATGTAGTCCTCCAGATCCGGGCGGTAGGCTCTTCGTACGCGGTCCCTTTTCAGACGTAGTGCGTTTACCGCGACAGCGCTATCAATCAACAGAGTGTAAAGACAATACTGGGCCTCTTGCTTCAGTTGGTCGAAGGCATCGCTCAGGCTCCGGCCTTGCCAAATGGCCGAGGCTGGGGGCGTTGCTTGGGGCAAGGGCGGCAACTCCACTTCCTTCCGCATTTCATTCCACAGTCCACGCATGGTCGCGGTTTTCCAGTCCTCTTCGCACGTTGATAGCCAACCCTCCAGTTTGTCCGCCAGCAAGCCCCAGCGTTCGACATTACGCGGGCTTGCGCCTTTGCCCACCATGTCGCGGAGCCGTTGGGTCGTGACTTTCACAAGATCCCGGAACCGCTCGGCCTTCCCGCCGTTGCGGTAATGATGATCCAGGAACTCCCTCACCGCGTCGGGCCACTTGTCTCCGGGGCCGTCGCGCAATTCCAGCAGCCGCCGCAAAAAATCCACACGTAGTTGATCGGGGCCGAGGTTGGTGATCGGGATCAACTGGCCATTGGAAAGACGGTAGAGGCGTGGGTTATCCAGGTCCAGCGGATGAGGCACCCTACCGGGTAGCATGGCCTCCACATAGGCTTCGTAACTCCATCCGTCGAAGGCTTCCAACTCTTTCAGGGTTGCCTTGACCTTATCCAGTTGCTCGGCATCTTCGGCGCTTCGCTGTTCGACCTTGCCAAGCCGTTCGATCCGTTCCTGAAGTCGGGCCTTCCAGTAGTCCAGTTGATCGCGCATCACGGTGGTGATGCGATCCCATCGCTTCGGATCCCGAACAAATTCGGCGGGCAGGGGCAGGGTAGAATAGCCCTCCACATCGCACATGATGAACCTTGGAAAGTCGCTCACCGCAAGACCGTGTGAGCTTTCGTCCATGAACTTCGTCCACCATGCTTGCGCAGTGCCATCCGGGTCCGGCATGAGCCCCGAACCCGCCCACATCGGGGAAGGCTCATTGCTACTCCAGGCATACAGGTTGAAATTGCCGATACCAAGTAGCGCGGTCAGCTCGTGGTAGTAGCGTTCA
>CAZFAW010000412.1:0-2629 GCA_964517015.1 uncultured Chryseobacterium sp. | reverse complement strand
GCCCGTGATCCATTCGATCCTCGCCGACAAGCCGACGCGGTTGTACCTGGTGCTGGGCGGGTTCTTCGTGGCCAACGCGCTGATCGCCGAGATGATCGGCGTGAAGCTGTTCCAGCTGGAATCGGCACTCGGTCTGGCCAAGGCGGACTTCACCCTGCTGGGACAGCCGCACCTGAGCTTCGTGCTGAGCGTGGGGGTGCTGCCCTGGCCCATCGTCTTCATCATGACCGATGTGATCAACGACTACTACGGCGTGCGCGGTGTGCGTTTCCTCACCCTGCTCACCACGGCCCTGATCGCATTCGCCTTCGCGGTGCTCTACTTCGCGATCCACATGCCACCGGATCGGGGCTGGTGGATCACCAGCAGCACGGAACAAGGCGTTCCCGACATGCAGGCCGCCTTCACCAGCATCTTCGGCCAGGGCATGAACATCATCCTCGGCTCGCTCACCGCCTTCGTGATCGGGCAGCTGGTGGACGCCTTCGTCTTCCGGCGCATCAAACGCATCACCGGCGACAAGCGCATCTGGTTGCGCGCCACCGGCAGCACGCTCGTGAGCCAGTTGATCGACAGCGTGGTGGTGACCTACGTGGCCTTCTGGATCTTCAAGGGCATGCCCTTCGCACTGGCCACGGCGCTGGTGCTCACCGCCTACTGCTACAAGTTGATCGTGGCCGTGTTGAGCACGCCGCTGGTGTACCTCGTTCATGCGGGTGTGGAGCGTTACCTCGGGAAGGAGCAGGCACACGGCATGCGCGAGGCGGCATTGAAGATGAAGGACGAGCAATGATCGACTCGGTCATCATAGAGCCCATCGGCAGGAACGACGACGAAGGCTTCTACCGCCTCGTGGAGAGCGAACGCGCCCGCCTGGCCCCGTTCTTTCCCGTGACCACGGGCCGTTGCAGCGATGTGCGCAACACGCGCAAGTACATCAAGGAAATGATGGAGCGCGCCGAGGGCCGCGAGCTCTACTGCTTCGTGATGCGCGATTACGAGGGCGGGCCGCCGATCGGCGCGGTGTTCCTGAAGCAGTTCGATTGGAACATCCCCAAGTGCGAGGCCGCCTACTTCATCAGCTCCGTGTACGAAGGGCACGGCATCAGCACGCTGGGCCTGATCTGGGCCACCGACCTCGCCTTCAGCACGCTGGGGGTGAACAAGGTGTACGTGCGCGTGGTGCCGGAGAACATCGCCAGCATGCGCGTGGCCGAGAAGTGCGGGTTCGAACGCGAAGGATTGCTGCGCCGCGACTTCCGCACCGCCACGGGCGAACTGGTGGACGTGTACCTCTACGGCCGCCTCCGCTCCTGAGCTGGTGCGGTCTTCCCCTCATCACTTCAGCGGCACCCACTTCACCACCGCATTGTCCACGCTGGTCGTGCGCAGGTGGTCGTAGATGGCGCCGAGGTCCTGCTCGCTCATGCCGGCGTACATGCTCCAGGGCATCACGGTCTGCATCTGCTTCGCGGCGTAGTCCACCTTCGGGGCCACGTAGCCGCTGTCCGCGTACTGCTTGAAGGTGCGGATGAACCTCTCCCTGCTCCACCCGCCTATGCCCGTCTCGTGCGCGGTGATGTTCGCCGAGGTGACCGTGCCCGCACCGGGGATCGGGAACGCCCAGCCGCCAGCGAAGATCTCGCCCACGCGCTGCCCCTTCTCGTGCCGGGTGTGGCACTCGGTGCAACCGGCCGCATTGGCCAGGTAGGCGCCATAGCTCTGCCCTTCCATCTTCTTCTGCACGGCGGGCATGGTGTGCATGATGATGTTCATCGGGAAGTCGGCCTCCGAGACCTCGGGCGCACTGGGCACGGCGGGCAGGCTGCGCAGGTAGGCGATGATGCTGTAGATGTCCTCATCGCTCATCTGGCCGTAGTTCATGTACGGCATCACGGGGAAGAACGCGCGGCCGTCCCTGCCCATGCCGCAGGCAATGCTGCGGTAGATCTCGCCATCGCTCCAATCCTTCAGCCCGTGCGGGGTGATGTTGCGCGACACGAAGCGGCCGGGGAAGCCGAACGTACGATCGAACACTTCGCCGCCCACGCCCAGCGTGCCCGGTTCGGGGGGGCCTGCGTACAGCGACCAGTCGCGCGTGCTGTGGCAGTCCATGCACACACACACGTGGTTGGCCAGGTACTCGCCGCGCGCCACGCGTTCCGGGGTCACCTCCACCGTGATGTCGGGCACGGGGATGTTCGGCAGTGCCGTGGTGATGTACGTGATCGCGCCCACGACCACCAGCACCACGATGAGCAACAGGACGCCAAGGACCTTGAGGATCTTTTTCATGGGAGAGACGGGATGTGGGATGAAAATACGATCCCCGTTCGGTCCGGCAGGGGGCGATCGCCAATTTCGCCCCATGGCGAAGAAGCGGGCCCGGAAGAAGGACACGCGCGCGATCGATCGCGCCGCCAAACGCGCCGCGCAGAAAGCGGCCGGTGCGTTCGACGGGCGCTTCCGCGAGCGCACGGTGCCGAGCGGCAGGCGCTACCGTCGCACGCCGAAGCACCCGCCCGCGGCGGACGAGGAATGACGCGGCGGTTCAGCGCGCGCGCGCGGCGGCGGCCCAGGCGTGCAGCAGCCGCGGGTGCCGGGCCAGCAAGGTGAGGTAGCGGTCCTC
>CAZFAW010000411.1:0-2645 GCA_964517015.1 uncultured Chryseobacterium sp. | reverse complement strand
CCATCGCCGCGCACCACCCGGAAGTGTACCTGATCGTGCTGCTGGTGGACGAACGTCCCGAGGAGGTGACCGACATGGCGCGCAGCGTGCGTGCCGAAGTGGTGGCCAGCACCTTCGACGAGCCCGCCGACCGCCACGTGAAGGTGGCCAGCATGGTGCTGGAGAAGGCCAAGTGCCTCACCGAATGCGGCCACGACGTGGTGATCCTGCTCGATTCGATCACCCGCCTGGCGCGCGCGCACAACACCGTGCAACCGGCCAGCGGAAAGATCCTCTCCGGCGGCGTGGACGCCAATGCCCTGCACAAGCCCAAGCGCTTCTTCGGCGCGGCGCGGAAGATCGAGAACGGGGGCAGCCTCACGATCCTCGCCACGGCGCTGATCGACACCGGCAGCAAGATGGACGAGGTGATCTTCGAGGAATTCAAGGGCACCGGCAACATGGAAATGGTGCTCGACCGGAAGATCAGCAACCGCCGCATCTTCCCCGCCATCGACATCATGGCCTCGGGCACGCGGCGCGACGACCTGCTGCACGGCAAGGAGACCCTGCAACGCACCTGGATCCTGCGCAAGCACCTGGCCGACATGAACCCGGTGGAAGCGATGGAGTTCATCAAGGACCGCATGGAAGGCACCAAGAGCAACGAGGAGTTCCTGGTGTCCATGAACAATTGAGCGGCCCATGCGCCTTGCGCTGGTGCTCGCCCTGATCGCAGCCTTCCTGCGCTGGACCCTGCACACGAACGGTACGTTGGTGAACGGCAACGAGTTCGTACCCGTGCACCTCTTCCTGCTGCTGGTGGCCGTGTTCGTGGCCGGCGGGAAGGCCCTGCGCGCGGATCCCGCCCAGGGCGTGCCCGGCCTGTGGCGTGCGGGGTTCCGGGCCGGGGCCGTCTACACCCTCGTGATGGCGGTCTTCGTGTTCGCGCTCTACACCTGGATCGATCCGGTCTTCTTCGCCCTGCGCCTGGAGGAACTGGTGGACGAAGCGGTGCGCAACGGCCACACGGCCGAGGAGGCCCGCGGGAAGTTCGCCGCGTTCTTCTCCCCGTTCAAATACGCCACGATCACCCTGGCCGTCTTCCTCGTGGTCTCGGCGATCGATGCCCTGGTCTGCGCGGCCCTGCACCACAAGTTGTTGCGGAAGGTGGTCCGCTGAAGGTCGCACCGCGCAACCGTGCGTCGCTCGTATCGTCCTGTTGTTGGATCGCCGATCTTCGGGAGATACCTGGACCGTGATCTTGCTCACCATGCCCGGCGCTCGCCCCCTCGTTCGCAGCCTCACGACGGTCACGGTAGTATCGATCGCGGCGATCGTTTCGGCTCAATGCGGCATGACCACCGATCTGATGGTCCTGTCGGGTTGCTATTCGACGACGGTGGTGGTGAACACATCCGGAGGTACCGCGCCATACTCGATCTCGGTCGACCGGCGTCCGGCCTGTAGCACCAACTGGTGGAACACGCATTCCTACTCCAACGATCCGGACGGTGACCTGAACCTCAACCTCACCTTCGGCGCCACTTGGGAAGGTGCCGAATACGGGCGTGTGACCGTGACCGACGCATTGGGTTGCATCGCCACCTACACCACGCCCGCCTTCACCGCGCCCTGGTATCCGGTGGTGTACCCCGGCGCCCTCTTCTCGACAGAGCTGGACTGCGCTTCCGGACTGCACAGGCTGCTCATGAACACCTCGCAAGGGGCGATGTTGATGGCCTACTACAACTACTCCCTCGATGGTGCGAGCACCCTCCCTATCGCTGGCAACTGGACGGCCGTGGGGGGCATCACGTACCGGTCGAACTTCACCGTTTCGCCCGGAACGCATAGCCTATCGCTCACGACACCGGGAAGCATACCCAGCGGCTGCGGTGGCGTGCTCACCGCCTGCTTCCAGAGCGAGTCGATCAGCGTACCCACCGCGGGCGTCTCTCCGGGCGACTGCGGCGCGAACGTGGCGGTTCGGATCGCGCTACAGGGACCGCTTCCCACGGGCACCACGGTGATGCACGACAGCCTGCGCACCAGGAACCTGCTGCCGACCACCGAACCTTACACCAGCCTTGGCTACAGCTACACGGCCTATGCCGGTACCACGACCCTTGCACCTTCGCTGCTGGCCATCAATGGCAACAACGCGATCGTGGACTGGGTGGTTGTCGAATTGCGCAACAGCGCGAATTCCGCGCAGGTGCTTTTCAGCAAGCCAGCGCTGCTGCAGCGCGATGGCGACGTCGTAGACCTCGATGGCGACGGCTATGTGAACTTTCCTTCAGCCGGCGGGAGCTACTACGTCGCATTGCGCCATCGGAACCATCTTGGGGTCATGACCAGCACCACGCGCAACCTCGGGGTCGCTCCGCTAACGGTGGATCTGCGCCTGAGCTCGACCACCTGCTACGGGACCGCACCGCGTGTTGGGGTGGGCAGCGTGCAATGCCTGTGGCCGGGTAACGCGAACGGTGACAATGTGATCGGCTATACAGGTGCGGACAATGATCGGGACGTCCTGCTGCAGGCGATCGGCGGTGTACTGCCCACCAACACCTTGAACAACGTGTACGACCGTCGCGACGTGAACATGGACGGCACGGTGAAGTACACCGGCACCGCGAACGATCGAGATGTGATCCTTCAGA
>CAZFAW010000410.1:0-2658 GCA_964517015.1 uncultured Chryseobacterium sp. | reverse complement strand
GGATCGCGGCCTCTATCGCGCAATGCCCACCAAGAACGCCGATTGGTTCTCCAGCAGGATCGGAGGAGGCGCGGTGGATCTGGTGGCCGGACCATCGCGGGAAGTACTGTCCGGAAGCGCGGCCACCTTGGATAGTGCGCTCGGTGCGCTGCGTGCCGGCGCGGCGGTGGATCGCCTGGCGCGGTGGATCGATCTTTCGTCGCTGATCGACCTGGCCTGCTTCGACCTTTACATGGGGCGCGCGGATCACGACCTCAACGTGCGCTGTTGGAAGCCTCACGATGCCGAGGGGCGATGGCGATGGCTGCTGTACGATGTGGACCTATGGAGCCTGCCGGATGAGAACAGCGTGGAACGCATGTCCACGATGGAGGCCGATGCCGCCCCGTACCTGTCGTACCTGCTCGCACACCCCGCGTTGCGCGAACGATTGGTCCATCGGATGACCGCATTGCTCAACACGGTGTTGTCCCCTGACCATGCCGAACGTACGCTGGACGAGCTGGTCCACGTGCATCGGGCGGCCCTGGAACACGACCATGCGATATGGCACGAACGCATGCACCATCCGGGGCCGGAACAGGCGCTCGCGGAAATGCGGCAGCGCGCGCACGAGCGGCCCGAGCATTTGTTGGAGGCGCTGGCGAAGGAGCTGGGCATGCGCCGATCGCAATTGGACGTGAGGGTCGACCCCCCCGGCACCGGTGCCATCTATATCGACGACCTGTTGATCACCGAGGACCACGCGCGCATGCAGGTGTTGGCACCCCTGTCCGTTCGATTGGTCGCAAAGCCGGCGGACGGGATGGAACTGGTGGGATGGGAAGGGGTGGAGGAAGGCGAGTCGGGTAACACCGTACGGATCTACGGCCCTTTGCAGCGTGTTCGCGCCGTGTTCCGGCCCGCAGCGGTCTCACGCAGGAACGGCCTGCAGCATGCTGGTGAATAGCGCCCGGCCGTCCGTGTTCCCCGATCGTTCGTCTGCAGCACGTTCGGGGTGCGGCATCATGCCGAACACGTTGCGTGCTTCGTTGCAGATCCCTGCAATGCTTTCGACACTGCCGTTGGGATTTGCCTCATCGGTCATGCGGCCTTCCCGATCGCAATACCTGAACAACACCTGGTCGTTGTCATCCAATCGCTTTAGCGTATCGTCGGTGGCGTGGTAGCGGCCTTCGCCATGAGCGATGGGGATCTTCAACGCGCCATCGCGCAATCCTGCGGTCAACAGCGTGTTGCGGGTCTGCCTGCGGATGTACACGTTCTTGCACACGAAGCGCTGGCCGGCATTGTGGAGCAGCGCGCCCGGCAAAAGGCCGGCTTCGCAAAGGACCTGGAACCCGTTGCACACCCCGAGAACAAGACCGCCCTTACCGGCATGGACCACCACTTCGCGCATGATCGGTGAGAACCGCGCGATGGCCCCGGAACGCAGGTAGTCGCCGTAGCTGAAGCCGCCCGGCAGGACCACCATATCGCACCCCTTGAGGTCGTGGTCCTTGTGCCATAAGCGTTCGACCTTCTGGCCCAGGCCTTGCAGCACCTGGACCATGTCTTCATCGCAATTGGACCCGGGGAACGTGACCACTCCGAATTTCATGCGGCCGAAGATAGACCCAAGGCCCACTGCGACCACAGCGCCATGGCAACGAGCCAAAGAACGGCCGCTCCCGCCAGCCAAGGCCTTGGCGGCTGCAACAACGGATAGGACAGGAACAGCGCCAACGGCACCGCTCCGAGCACGGGCGAAGCGGATCGGGTGAGCAGGAACTCGAAACCCAAGAGCACCGAAGCGGCCGATCCGAACGCCAGCCAGGCCGATCTCAGGTTCTTGCCGTGGATCACGCTGCGCCGGTAGCTGGATGCAAATGCCCAGCTGGCCCAGGTGGCGAAAAGCACCAGCGTGCCGGCCAGGAGATACGTGTACCGTTCCGGCATGCCGGGGTCCGGATGGTGGTGCACGGTCAACGTGCCCATTGGTCGCCAGGCGTCCGATCCCAGCACGAACAGGGTGCCTCTGCACAGGAAAAGCGTGGTGAGCAGGCCGATGAGCGGCACCACATGGTCGCGCCACTGGAACGAGCGCATCACCGCGTTCGATGCGGAGAGGACCACCAACATGAAGGCATACGGGAGATGGAACAGCGCCGCCAGTCCGATCAACACGCCGGAGTCGAACAACCATCCCGACGACGATCGTCCCCGGGCCATCCACGCACGGCGCAACGCCCATACCACCAGTGGCATGCCGGCCAGCGCCGGGTCCAGCACGGGCCCATGTGGCAGGAGCCCCATGAGCACCGGTAGCAACAACGCGGTCAGGTGATTGCGCCGATCGAAAAGTTCCAGGTCGTTGGCGAGGAACACGAGCTGTACGGCGATCCCCGTGATCAGCAGGAACGCCACCAGGCCGGACAACCACGCCATCGATCCCATCATGCCGATCAACAAGGCGTACAGCGGCATGGCGGGTTGCTGCACCGGCAGCGGTGCGCTCCAAGCCGGGCCGCAGCAAACCACCACCAGCAGGGGAACGGCCAGCAAGGCGGCAGGGCGGTCTTGGCGGAAGAGCGCGGTCAGCATGCCTCCACACGGTTGAACGGCCCGGGACTATATTCGCGCCGCGGCTCAGGTAACGCGGCAAGTACCATGACAAAC
>CAZFAW010000409.1:0-2667 GCA_964517015.1 uncultured Chryseobacterium sp. | reverse complement strand
GGCGCCCTGATCTTCGCCCAAAAACAGGTCACCATCACCCCCACGCACGAGATCCCCATGGAGTTCATGGGGCTTTCGCCGGCAGTGCGCGACCTACCCCCGTACGAGCCCGCCAAGGGAACGGGAGAAGTGATCGCGCGGGAACGCGAGGATCGTGAGAACGAACGGGAGGCCCGCAAGCGATTGCATCGAAAGGTGAACCCCAACGCACTGCCCATGGGGCCTGACCCTGCGCGCCAGACCGCAGGCCCGCTGCACTACAACGACCGCGCGCTCGACTTGAGCGTGGATGGGCAGACGTATACAGCGGTGAACCCGGCGGATGCCAACCTGGCCGTGGGACCCAATCATGTGATCCAGACGATCAACTACAACGGCGGGTCTTACTTCCGCATCTACAACAAGAACCTGACCGCGGTACAGGCCCAGGCCACGTTGCAATCACTCACCGGTGTGGCAGGAGCGGGTGATCCGGTGGTGCTCTACGACGCACTTGCCGACCGTTGGGTGATGAGCGAATTCGGCCTTTCCGGTAACCGGTTCCTCATCGCCGTATCGCAGACGGCCGATCCCACGGGCGCGTGGTACGCCTACAACTACACCACGCCGCAATTCCCCGACTACCCGAAGTATGGGATCTGGAACAATTGCTACGTGGTCACCAGCAACGAAAGCACGCCGGCGATCTACGCATTGCCCCGGGCGAACATGCTCGCAGGCGTGGCGGGTACCACCGTGCGTTTCACCGTTTCCGCTTATGGTACCATCGGCTTCCAGGCCTGCACCCCGGTGAATTTCTCGGGCGGTAACGCCCCTCCCGCGGGCGCTCCCGCCATGTTCATGCGCATGGCCGATGATTCCTGGGGAGCGGCGGCCGATCGACTGGAGATCTGGAACATCAACTACAACTCGGCCACGCCCGCCAGTTCCACCATCACCGGTCCGACCTACCTGAACACGGACATTTTCGAAACCAGTCTGTGCGGTTATACCTCCTTCTCTTGCGTGGATCAACCCGGCAATGCCAACTACCTGGACCCCTTGCGCGAAGTGCTGATGAACCACATCCAATATCGCAACCTGAGCGGCTATGAGGCCATTGCTTGCAGCCATGCGGTCGATGTGGGGAGCGATGTGGCAGGCATCCGGTGGTACGAGTTGCATCGCACCGGCGGAAGCGGCAACCCCTGGAGCATCTACCAGCAAGGCACCTTCTCTCCCAACACCACGCACCGGTGGATGTCGTCGATCGCCATCAACAACAACGGTGACATCGGGCTGGCGTACAACGTGGCCAGCTCGACCATCTATCCAGGCATCTGGTACACCGGGCGTTACGCCGCCGATCCGCTGGGGCAGTTGACCTTCGCGGAGACCGTGGTGGTTTCCGGCACCGCCAACAACAACAGCAACCGCTGGGGCGATTACAATTCGCTCGATGTGGACCCCGCCGATGGCACGTCCTTCTATGGCACGGCTTGCTACAACCCCACGGCGAGTTGGCGTACGCGCATGTTCAAGTTCTCATTCCCCGCCCAATCGCTCTCCGTCGGCGTGAAGGTGAAGCTGGAAGGTCCTTACGATAGCGGCACCGGCCTGATGCGTGACAGCCTCCGCGTGAAGGGTTTGATCCCGCTGGCGGAACCCTATACCGCACTCGGATACACCTTCGTCGGTGGTGGTGGGGAGACCATCGGATCCGGCATCCTGTCCACCACCGGCAACAATGCCATCGTGGATTGGGTGGTGGTCGAACTGCGCAGTTCCGGCAGCAACACCACCGTGCTGGCAAGCAAGGCGGGATTGGTGCAGCGCGATGGCGACGTGGTCGGCGTGGATGGCACCACACCGCTCACGTTCAATCTACCGGCCGGCAATTACTATGTCGCCGTGTTCCACAGGAACCATCTGCGCACCATGACGTCGGGAACCGTGGGCCTCAGCGGTTCCTTGGTCACCGTCGACTTCACTTCGAGCGGGCTGGGCACCTATGGCACCGATGCGCGCAAGGATGTGAGCGGCACGCTGGTGCTCTGGGCGGGCAACACCTTCAACGGCGCCCTGCCACCACGCCAGCTCAAGTACACCAACACCGAGAACGATCGGGAACCGATCCTCACGGCGATCGGTGGCGTGGTGCCCACGAGCATCGCCACCGGCTACCTGATCACCGATGTGAACCTTGACGGCGTGGTGAAGTACACCGGTTCGGCCAACGACCGCGATCCGATCCTGATCAATATCGGAGGCGTGGTGCCGACCAACACGCGCACCGAGCAGATGCCCTGAAGGCGGCACCCCGCCTTGCCGACGGCTGGTACCTTGGCGCCATGCGTTCGCGCACCCAGGCGCTCTGGCTTTTGCATTTCACGGTCTTCATCTGGGGCTTCACCGGCATCCTGGGGAAATTGATCCAGCAATCCACGGTGCATCTGGTGTTCACGCGCACTGTGATCGGCCTGGTCGGCATGGTGGCCGTGGCACTTTGGATGAAGCGCAGCCTCTCACCACGCATTCCCGACCTGCGCCAGTACCTTCTGACCAGTCTGCTGATCACCGCGCACTGGATCACCTTCTACGGGGCCATCAAGATCAGCAGTGCCAGCATCGCAGCGGGGTGCCTCAGCACCAGCACGGTCTTCACCGCGTTGATGGAGCCGTTCTGGT
>CAZFAW010000408.1:0-2701 GCA_964517015.1 uncultured Chryseobacterium sp. | reverse complement strand
ACTACCTGCAGGCCGGCCTTCCCGTGCTGGCCACCGATCTTCCGGAGGTGGCCGCTGTGGTGCGCGCGCACGATGCCGGGGTGGTGATCCCGCAGGCCGACCCGGCCTTGATCGCAGCCGCGGTGAAAGCCTTGATCGACGATCCGCAGCGCCTCGCAACGCTGAAGCGGAACGCTACTTTCGCCGCCCTTGCGCTGGACGGGGAGGGCGAGAAGGAGAAGCTGAAGGCGCTGCTGAAGGACCTTGGCTGAGAAGCACCTGCATATCGTCAGTTTCGACGTGCCCTGGCCGCCCGACTATGGCGGTGTGATCGATGTGTACTTCAAGGTGAAGGCGCTCGCTGAACGGGGGGTGAAGGTGCACCTGCATTGTTTCGAGTATGGTCGTGGCAAGCGCAAGGAACTGGAGAAGGTCTGCGCCTCGGTTAGCTACCACAAGCGGCACATGGGCAAGCACCTGTTGCTGAACAACCTGCCCTATGTGGTGATCTCCCGGCGCAGCGAAGCCTTGGTGAAGCTGCTGATGAAGGACACGCATCCGATCCTGTTCGAGGGGCTGCACAGCTGCTTTCACCTGGGCGATCCCGCCTTGCACGGGCGCACCCGCCTGGTGCGTGCCCACAATGTGGAGCACGACTACTACGCCGCCCTGGCCGTGGCGGAACGCAACGCCTTCCGCCGGGGGTATTTCAACTCGGAGGCGCGCAAGTTGAAGCGGTACGAGCCCGTATTGAGCGAGGCCGATGCGATCCTGGCCATCTCGCCGAAGGACCAGACGCATTTCCAGGAGCATTTCCGCAGGGTGGTGCATGTGCCGGCGTTCCATCCGTCGGATCGTGTGGAGGTGCCGGCCGGCATGGGGGCGTTCTGCCTGTACCACGGCGCCCTGGGCGTGCCCGAGAACGATCGCGCTGCGTTGTACCTGGTGCGCGAGGTGTTCAGTGCGTTGGGCGCCCGCCTGGTGATCGCCGGCAGCGGTGCCTCTGCGGAGCTCAAACGCGAAGTGGCCCGTGCGCGCAACGTGGAATTGATGGAGGACGCGCCCACCGAACGGATACACGACCTGGTGCGCGAGGCCCAGGTGAACGTGCTGCCGACCTTCCAGGCCACGGGCATCAAGTTGAAATTGCTGCTCGCCCTCTTCAGCGGGCGCCACGTGGTGTGCAACACGCCCATGGTGAAGGGAACGGGGCTCGAGGACCTCTGCCATGTGCACGACGATGCCGAAGGTCTGCGCCTGAGCATCACCGCATGCATGAACAAGCCCGTGGCCGGGGCCATGGCCGAGGAACGTGCCAGCGTGCTGGAGCAACGCTTCAGCAACCGGCGCAACGCCGAGGCGATCGTGAAGCTACTTCGCTGATCCCTGCTCCGCCGGGGCCGCGGTCAGCTCCAGCAACCGCCCTTCCTCGCATCGGATCACGCGCACGTTCAGTTTCTTCATGTGCGTGTAATCGTGCGTGGCCATGAGCACGCTTCGGCCGGAGCGGCTGATCGCATACAGCAGGTCCACGATCTCCTCGGTGGTCTCGGGATCCAGGTTGCCCGTGGGTTCATCGGCCAGCACCAGTTCGGGATCGTTCACCAGCGCCCGCGCGATGCTCACGCGTTGCTGCTCGCCGCCGCTCAGTTCATGCGGCATCTTGTACCCCTTGTTCGAGAGGCCCACGCTATCGAGGACCTCGGTGATCTTGCGATCGATGGCCTTGGCATCGTTCCAGCCCGTGGCGCGCATCACGAAGGAGAGGTTCTCGTTCACGCTGCGATCGCCCAGCAGTTGGAAATCCTGGAACACGATGCCCAGCTTGCGGCGCAGGAACGGCACCTGCTTGCGCTTCAGGCGGCGCAGGTCGTGGCCGGCCACGTGGCCTTCGCCCTCGGTGAGCGGGAGATCGCCGTAGAGCACGCGCATGAGGCTGCTTTTCCCGCTGCCCGTGCGGCCGATCAGGTAGATGAACTCGCCCTTGTACACGGTGAGATCGAGGTTGTTGAGCACCAGGTTCTCGCGCTGGAAGATGCGTGCACCGTGCAATTCGATGATCGGTTCGGCGGCCATGGGGCGAAGGTCATAATTCCGGGGGCACGGTTTTCGTTCCACGGGCGATGCCTGCGGCGAACACGGCCGCGTGGATAAGTCCGGATCGCCGCTACGGAGCCCGCCCATGCCACCGGGGAACTTTGACCACCTGATGAGACGTGCCCTCCTTGCCACGCCCTTCGCGGCCCTGGCCCTGCTGCCGCCGTGCGCGAACGCGCAGCAACCCGCGCATTTCGTGCACCGCACCGTGGACCTGGTGCACGCGCAGGACCTCTTCGACAAGGCCAAGTACGGCGCCGCGCAGTTCGAGCTGGACCAGGTCGTGGCGCGGATCGCCGATGTGCACGACGCCACGCGGATCGAGGCCGAGTTCCTCGCCGCGCTCTGCGCCGTGCGTCTCTTCCACAACGACGCCAGCCACCGCCTGCTCGCGTTCATCGCCACGCACCCGGAGAACCAGCACGTGGAGGCCTGCGAGCTCGAGCTCTTCCGCCACTACTTCCAGCAGAAGCGCTGGAGCGATGCACTGGCCTGGGCCGGCAAGGTGGACCTCACCGCGCTCCAGGCGGCCGATCAGGAGGAGTTCCGGTTCAAACGCGGCTATGCGTCCTTCCAGCAAGGCGACACGGAGAAGGCGCTCGGCGACTTCCACACCGTGCAACAG
>CAZFAW010000407.1:0-2703 GCA_964517015.1 uncultured Chryseobacterium sp. | reverse complement strand
ACCCCGCTGTTGGTAACTATGGCCGTTCGGTGGAAAAGCACAAGGCCGAAGGAGAACCCTTCGGCCTTGTGCGCGCGGTGGTGCGATCGGATCGCGGGCGCGTGCGACGCGGAGGAACGTGCCGCGCTGCGCGAACCGGGATCGCCCGCCTCAGAACGTCATGGTCACGTGGCGTTGTTTGCGGCCCAGCACCATCTGCTTGTCGTGCTCCACGGCCAGGCAGCCGCCCTGTGCATCGAACCCGATGGAACCCACGGGGCCCGCGTAGGAAAGGCCGCCCATCCAGCGCTCGGGCTCCAGCACCACGGCGAATTCCACGTGGCGTTCGGCGCTGCCGGGCTCGCCCACGGTGCTGTTGTGCGTATCGATCGTGACCTCCTTGGGCAGGTGGCCGGGCTTCTCGAAGCGCAAGGTGGCCGAGGTGCCCGAGGGGAGCACCAGATCGAACCGCCCGTTCTCCTTCACGCCGGTCACCAGCAAGTCGCCGTTCACGTTCGCCGTCACCACCACATCGCCCAGAGTGTAGTCGTTGGCCTGCAGCCAGCCGGTGAAGGTCACGGTGGCGTCGTCGTCCGCCCGTTCGGCCGGCGGGCTGGAAGGCGGGGTGCTGGCCAGCGCAAGGCCGGCGATCGAAAGGAACGCGGTGCTGAGGAGAAGGGATCGGATGCGCATGGCTCGGTTGGTTGTTGGTGCCAACCGCCGATACGGGAACTGCCGGTGGAAAGTCGCCGAATTTCGACGGATGCAGGAACCGGATAGAGCAGGGAGGGTGGCGCGCGGGCGAGCCGCTCAGTTGGTCCACACGGCGTAGCCCTTCCGGCGCAGTTCCAGCGCCAGGCCTTTTTCCACCTCCAGTGCCTCGGTGCGGCCCAGCGGTCCGATGTGCTGGTAGAGGCTCGGGCGCAGGTACCGCCCGTACCGCTTCACGATGGACGAGGAGAGATCGTGCCCCTTCCTGCTCAAGGCGCCGGTCTTGTGCTGGGTGAAGCGTTCCTGCGGGGTCTTGCTGGTCATGCCCACGTACAGGCATTCGAGCACGCCGTTGTATTGCGGGTTGGCGGCGCGGAACCGCCAATGCTCGGTGAACACCTTGCGGGAAAGCTCGATCACGTAGACCGTGTAAACCGTGGGCATGCGCCCGAAAGATCGGCCCTGCGGCGGCCACCGTCGCTACGCCGCACCACCGTGCGCGTCGCGCAGTTCGATGGCGTCGCCCGAGCGGAGCAGGGGCGCTGCCACGGTAAGATGGTCGTGAGCGGGAACGGCGTACACCGAGAACGTGGGCGGCAAGGGCGTTTGCGCTTTGCCGGGCAGGCCGCGGAAGGGGATGGCGAGCAGCAGGAGCGGTAGAAGGCGTAGGGTTCGCTTCATGATCGGTGCGGTAGCGCAATAGAACAGGTGCCGTTGCACCGCCACAAGGTCCATCGGAGGAACGGCGGCCCACAGGCCAAGAGCGGTCGGATCGTGATGAAGCGTTCCCGCCCAAGACGAGCGCCGGTTCCGTCGGATGACACCCGTCATTCGCCACCGTGCAGGCGTGCGCCACCTTTCGGCAACTCCAGCACCATGCCTTCGTTCTCCGTGACCGTGGACAATTTGAAATGCGGCGGCTGTGCGTCCACCATTCACCGCCGGTTGATGGACCTGCCCGGAGTGCAGCAATGCCTGGTGGACGTCGAGTCCGGAACCGTGCAGCTGCAACACGACGGCCGCGTGGAGCGCGCCGGTGTGGAAGCGGCATTGTTCACACTGGGCTATCCGCCCGCTGGCACCGGCGGCATGGTGCAGAAGGCGAAGTCGTACGTGAGCTGTGCCGTGGGGCGGTTGCACGGAGGCGACTGATCCGTGACCGGTCGTGCGCCGGGCCGATTAGTTTCGTTGCGCGCCGCAGCGTGCGGCGTACCGAACCCCCACCGCATGCGCACACTTTGCACCGCCTTCTTCCTGCTCGCATCCGCGTTCGCCGCGCGCGCGCAGTACTGCACGCCCACCTTCGTGAACGGCTGCTTCAACTGGCGGCTGCTCACGGTGAACGCGGGCGATATCGCCTGGACCTTCGACGGCATCGACTGCCTGGACAACGACCACACCGACGCCACCACCAACGTGGATGCAGGCACGCCCCTGAGCATGGACGTGGAAACCGGCGTGTGGTGCGGCTGCGCCGTGTGGGTGGACCTGGACAACAGCGGCACCTTCGAAGACAGTGAGAACCTCTATTACGCCTACACCGGGGCCGATCCCAGCTTCACCTACAGCTTCAGCATCACGCTGCCCGTCGGCACGCCCGCCGGCGACCACCGCATGCGGATCATCGCGCCGTGGGGCAGCGACGGGTTCCTGGACACCAACACCAACGGCTACGGCCCCTGCGGCGATTACCAGTACGGCAACTACGGCGATTTCACCGTGCACGTGAACGGCGGCGGCATCGGCATGAACGAAGCGACCGCCGTTATGCCCGGGCTGGTGGCAGGCCCCAACCCCGCGACCGGCGCCGTGCAGATCGCTTCCGCGGACGGCACCACCCTCGATCGCGTGGACCTGATCGCCACCGACGGCCGCGTGGTGCTGCAACACCGACCGGCAGTTCCCGCTTCGCGAATCGCGTTGGACCTGGCCGCGCTGCCCGCCGGCTTCTACACGGCGCTCTGCCGCACGGAAGCAGGCGTTGGGATGGTGCGGGTGGTGAAGGAGTAGGGG
>CAZFAW010000406.1:0-2737 GCA_964517015.1 uncultured Chryseobacterium sp. | reverse complement strand
CGCGTGATCGGATCCATGCCCGAACGGTCGTGCACATGTGCGTTGCCGAAAACGGCATGCAGCACGGAAAGGTCCTGCGGTGCGATGGCGATCTGGTCGTACAGCGGTGCGATCACCACTTCCACACGGGTGCCTCTGCGGGCGAATATCGCCGCCATGCGGTCCAGCCCGGCCCGATGCTCCGGGCCGAGCATGGCGGGGTGGTACCGCTGCCGGGTGGTATCGCGTGGAGGGAACAGGTTCGCGTGCACGCGGTAGTAGCGGTCCGGGTCCGCGCGAATGGTGTCCTCGATCGGCATGAGTCGCTCCAGGGTGATCGGATCGTACAGATTGTCGCCGTTGAACATGAGCGCGCTCCGCATGTACGGTCGGCGTGCGCCGGTGAGCCGGTGGTCCAGGTACCTCACGAAGAAGAGCTTCGAGAACCAGTTCGCGAGGAAGATCTTCTGGAACGACCATGTGCTCTCTCCGCTCAGGACCGGGTCCTTCACGAACAGTGCACCTTCGCTGTTGCGATAGGGCGCGAAGGTGTTCAGCGGGTCCACGACGATCAGTGCGTTGTGCAGCGGGGCGTTCAGGCTGTCGATCAGCTCCACCTTCCGCACCATGCCGTAGAGGGTTTCCTTGTGCGCGTCGAAGGCGAAGGGCACCGACCCGGGTGGCAGGTGCGATCGCCAGTCGGCCAGGCGGAAGGCCAGCGTACGCGAACTGCCGAAGAGGAACGAATCGTAGCCGCGGTCCTTCCAATGGCTCAGGTAGGTGCGCACGCCCACATGGTCCTTATTCAGGTCCACTACGCCATCGCGGCCCGCGCCCTCATGCGCCCGCAGCACGCGGAACGGGTCCGACCACGCGTACGCGATCAGCACGAGCACCCAGGGGGCCGCGAAGAGCGCAAGGCGTTGGATGAACCGGGCCATGGTCAGAACTGGAAATAGATGAATTGCTGGCCGGGCCCTGCGAACTGGAAGATGCAGATCACCACGGCCTGGTAGAACACCCATCGCATCCAGGGCCGCCACCGGTGGTGGAGATCTCCCAGGGCGTAGGCGTGTTCGCGGCCCGCCCATTCGACCAGGAAGAAGAGGGCCACCAGCACCACCAGCGCCATCCCGGCGCGGTGCAATGCAAAACCCGCGGCATCGGCGTAGGAAGCGGGATCGGCCAGTCCGATCAACAGGTCACGCAGGTAGGTGAACGCCCCGTACAGGTCGGGCGAACGGAAGAACACCCATGCGAGGAGCGTGAGCAGGAAGGTGAGGCCCATGTGGATCGTTTCGCGCAGCGAGGGCAGTCGGCGTCCAGCGGCCACGGTGTCCAGGTGGGTGCGATTTCGGCCGTTCAACTGGAGCGGCAGGAAGTAGATCGCGTTCAAGGCGCCCCAGGCGATGAAGGTCCAGTTGGCGCCGTGCCAGAAGCCGCTCACCAGGAAGATGATGAACGTATTGCGCACCGCTGTCCAGCGCCCGGCCCGGCTGCCGCCCAGGGGCACGTACAGATAATCGCGGAACCAGGAACTGAGGCTGATGTGCCAGCGGCGCCAGAACTCGGCGATGTCGCGCGAGAAATAGGGGAATGCGAAGTTGCGCAGCAGCTCGATCCCCAGCAGGCGCGCGCTTCCTAGGGCGATGTCCGAATACCCCGAGAAATCGCCATAGATCTGCACGGCGAAGAAGAACGCGCCCAGCAGCAGCGTTGCGCCGGAGTATTGATCGGCATTATCGAAGATCCGATCGGCCTGCACCGCGCAGTTGTCCGCGATCACCACTTTCTTGAACAGGCCCCAGAGCATCTGGCGAAGGCCGTCCACGGCTTGTGCGGTGTTGAACGTGCGGGGACGCTCCAGTTGCGGCAACAGGTGCGTGGCACGTTCGATCGGCCCGGCCACCAGCAGGGGGAAGAAGCTCACGAACAGGGCATAGTCCACCACGTTCGTCCGCGGTTCGATCCGGCCGCGGTGGATGTCGAACACGTACGAGAGCCCGTGGAAGGTGTAGAACGAGATGCCCACGGGCAGGATGATGTGCAGGAGCGTGGGATGGCAGGCCAGGCCGAAGCGACCCATGAGCTCGGCGAACGAGGTCGCGAAGAAGTCGTAGTACTTGAAGAAGCCCAGGAACCCCAGGTTCACCCCCACGCTGATGGTGAGCCACAGGGTGCGCACCGCGGGTCGTACCGCACGGTGGATCCGCAGCCCGGTGAAGTGATCGAGCGCCGTGGAGAAGATGAGCAGGAAGAGGAAGCGCCAGTCCCAGCAGGCGTAGAAGAAATAGCTCACCGCGAGCAGCATGGCGTTCTGCCAGCGCAACGAGCGCGCGGTAACGTGCCAGTACAGCACGAAGACCACCGGCAGGAACACGGCGTAGTCGATCGAATTGAAGAACATCGGCGGTGCAGCGGCGCAGGCGGCAGGGCAAGGTATCCGTTCGTCGCCGGACGCGTCCGGTCAGATCGCCCCGTCCCGGATCACCAATCGGCGATCGGCCATGTGGGCGAGCTCTTCGTTGTGCGTTACGATCACGAAGGTCTGACCGAGTTCCTTGCGCAGGTCGAAGAAAAGCCGGTGCAGTTCACCGGCGTGCGCCGAGTCGAGGTTGCCGCTGGGCTCATCGGCCAGGATCACGTCCGGCGCGTTGAAGAGCGCGCGCGCCACGGCCACGCGTTGTTGTTCGCCGCCGCTGAGCTGTGCGGGCTTGTGCTCCTGGCGTTGGATCACACGCAGCCGCGTGAGAAGGTC
>CAZFAW010000405.1:0-2744 GCA_964517015.1 uncultured Chryseobacterium sp. | reverse complement strand
TCCAGCGGTAGGTGCCGTCGGTCCCGACCTCCTGCTTCACGATATCGAAGGTGCTTTTGGGCTTCAGCACCTCCGGGTTGAGCACCAGGGGCGTGCAACCGTCCTTGTGCGAGATCTTCACCACGACCACATCGCCGATCTTCAGGCCGTAATTGCCCAGATCGACCTCGAAGGCGCTGCTGTTGATCTCGTCCGTGGCGATCTTATCGTTCACCGTTACCTCGTACACGCAGAACCCCACGCCAGCCTCGCTGAACGGGTTCTGGATGAAGAGGTTCTTGCCCTGGTAATGCCCTTCCAGCACAATGGTCCCTGCGGCAAGGGGCGTTGCGCTCGCCAGCATCAGGGTAAGGATGCTGTTGCGTACCAATGACATCGGCGATCGGTTCAGGGTGGGGCGAATGTAATGGGTTCCAAGGATCGACAAAACGATGATCGGTGGCTTGTGGAAGTATGTCCCCGATCGATCAATCGTGGTACTTCTTCACCCCGGCGCGAACCTCGGTGTCCAGGTGGTTCTCTGCGGGCGGGATGGGGCAGGAATAGCGGTCGCTGTAAGCACAGTACGGGTTGTAGGCGTTGTTCAGGTCGATGGTCACCCGCTCACCGAGCGGGCCGTGCATGTCCACGTACCGCCCGCCGCCATAGGTCTCCTGGCCGTTGGTCAGGTCCGTGAACGGCAGGAAGAGGTAGTTCACGTACTCCGGCCGCTTCGAGAGCTCCACGTTCTGGTACACGGGCAGTTTGAAGGTTCGCCCCTGGAGGCGGAACACCAGGCGGCCCATGGTGCGGTACTTCGGTGTACGGGTGGTCGAGGTCTTCATGTCGAACTCGTCCATGCGTCGGGCGGGCTTGAACCGGGCCTCCACCCGGTAGGCCGGGTCGTACGGGAACCGTTGGAGGTGAGCGAAGTGCAGGCGATCCGCCAGGGTGAGCGGCGACGTGCTGCTGTCCCTGAACTCCGCTTCCACCTGCCGCCAATAGGCTTCGGAACTGTCGCGCCAAGCCGTTCCGTCCTGCGCAACGACCGGACCGGCACCGATCGCGGCGACCAAGGCGAAGACGAGGCGCATCAGGCCGGCAGGTCGGGGTCCACGGCCGTGCGCATGCGCTCGATGTCCGTGGCGTTGAAGCGGCCCTGGGGGTCGTTCTCCACCACGAAGGTGCGTTCGCCCACGTGCAGCACCCGGTAGAAGTGCACGAACACGAGGGAGGGATCGTCCGGGAACCGGCTCTGGTACACCAGCAGCTCGGGCGTTTCGGTGATCACCGTGTGCTTGCGCACCAGGTCGCGGTCCAGATCGGTCTTCAAACGGGCCACATCACCCGGTTCTTCGGTGATCCGAATGGCGAAGTGGTCCCCGGCACGTACACCGAACCAGCCTTCGTCCTCGTTCCAACCGAGTTCGGGCGTTGCCCCGGCGGTGATCTGGGCCGGTGGAATGCGCACGGTAAGGGGCAGGTCGTAAGGCGCCAGGTCGGTCAAGGCATCGGCGGGCTCGGCCGCGGCGATGGTATCGGTGGCGGTGGCGCGGTCGGCCACCTGGTGTTTTCCATCGCCGCAGGCTTGCGCGAGGGCAAGGGCGAAGACCGCCCAGGGAAGGTGCTTCATGTCGGTGCGCGCTCCGGCGCAGCGCGAAGGTATCCGCGTCCGTCAGTTCACGTTGGCCACGGCGGCGCGCAGGTCGTCCACTTTCCTGGTGGCCTCTTCGATGGCTTTGCGCTTGGCCTCCTGGTCGCTCTCGTTCTTCTTGATCGCGCGTTCCAGGTCCTTCACCTTTTCCTCCGCATCGACGGCCTGCTTGCCCAGCCGCTCGATCCGGTCCTTGAGCTTGGCCTGCTCCTTCAGTAGTCCGTTCAGTGCCTCGGTGTTCGCCTCGCTGGGTGCCGTGGCGATCTCCGCCTGTTTGTTCTGTACGGCCAGCTCGTTCGTCTTCAGGTCGGCCTCGGCCTGCAACTTATCCTGACCTGCCTCCACGCCCTTGTCCTGGTTCTTCTTGATCCCCTCTTCGGCGCGGCCCTTGTCCTTGACCAGGGTGCTGAGTTCGCCGTTCAGTCGGGCCAGGTCGCGTTCGGCATCGGCCAGTCGTTCCTGCAGCACCTGCTTCTTATAGGCCACCGCCTTCACGTAGCAGAAGTTGCGCGCGCCCTCCAGCATGCGTGCATCGGAAGAGGGTGCGATGTAGCTGCCGTTCACCAGGAAGGCCATGTGCAGGTTCACCGCCGTGCTTTGCTTCAGCTTCTCGGCCTTGCACAGCACGGTGATCGTATCGGGGGAGACCTCGGGCACGCGCGCGCCCATGGCCCGGACCTCCTTCTTGTTGCTCACGTCGCCGCTCAGGTCCTTCAGCTGGCCCTTGTACCAACCCTCCACATTCCCTGCTTCGGCGCCCTCGAAGGCCACCACGAACGTGGGATGCGCGCCATCGCTGAAGGGGAAGGTGGTCTGGCGCACTTCGGTCTGTGCCAACGCTGCGTGGGAGAACAGGGCCAGGAGCGGTAGGAGGTTTCGCATGGGGGGGGATGGGGTTGCGCGGGCGGTAGGCAATGGACGTGCCGGAACGGCCGGGGTCACGTGAGGGGCTCGTCGTCCACGTGGGCCACACCGCCGCTCACGATGAATTTCATGACATCGCCGGCTTTGGCGTCGATGGGCGTGACCTGTTCCACGGGAACGATGTAGAGATTTCCGCTCCAGGCGAAGCTGTGCGGCAGGTACACGGCCACCTTGCCCCCTCCGATGC
>CAZFAW010000404.1:0-2751 GCA_964517015.1 uncultured Chryseobacterium sp. | reverse complement strand
CGGGGAAGGACGGCGCATATTCCGGATGAGCCCGTTGCACCACCATTTCCAGAAGCTGGGCTACCACGAGAGCAAGATCGTATCGCGCTTCTGGATCGTCGGCGTCATGCTGGCGGTGCTCACCCTGGTCACCCTGAAACTGAGATGAGCGGGATCGCGGTGCTCGGAGCGCAGGAGAGCGGGGTGGGAGCGGCCATCCTGGCGACGAAGCTGGGCATGCGCGTGTTCGTGAGCGATGCGGGTGCGATCAAGCCGAAGTACCGCGACGAGCTGAAGGCGTACGGGATCGATCACGAGGAAGGCGGGCATACCGCGGCCAGGGTGCTCGACGCCACGGAGGTGATCAAGAGCCCCGGCATTCCCGACTCGGCTTCGCTGGTGCGCGCGGCGCGCGATCGCGGGATCCCCGTGATCAGCGAGATCGAGTTCGCCGCGCGCCACACCACCGCGCCCATCATCGGCATCACCGGCACCAACGGGAAGACCACCACCACGCTGCTCACGCACCACATCCTCACGCGCGCCGGCCTCGATGCGGGGCTGGGCGGCAACGTGGGCAACTCGTTCGCCGCGCTGGTGGCCTCGCGCGAGCACGCCTGGTACGTGCTCGAGCTCAGCTCCTTCCAGCTCGACGGCATCCGCGACTTCCGCCCCCACATCGCGATCCTCACCAACATCACACCGGACCACCTGGACCGGTACGAGCACCGCATGGAGCACTACGTGGCGAGCAAGTTCCGCATCGCCATGAACCAGACGTCCACGGACCATTTCATCCACTGCGCCGACGACCCCGAAACCATGAACGGGCTGCAGCGCCATGCCGTGCGCGCACAACGCTGGCCCTTCTCCATCGAACATCCGCTGCCGCAGGGCGGCTTCCTCGATCACGATCACATCAACGTCACCACCCACCAAACCACCTTCCGCATGTCGATCCACGAACTCGCACTCCAGGGCAGGCACAACGTGTACAACTCGCTGGCCGCCACCATCGCTTCGCGCGTGCTGGAGATCCGCAATGAGAGCATCCGCGAGAGCCTGAGCGATTTCCAGAACGTGGAGCACCGCCTGGAGAAGGTGGGCACGGTGAACGGCATCGAGTTCATCAACGACAGCAAGGCCACCAACGTGAACAGCACGTGGTACGCCCTGGAGAGCATGCGCAAACCCGTGATCTGGGTGGTGGGCGGCCAGGACAAGGGCAACGATTACACCGCGCTGCGAGACCTGGTGCGTGAGAAGGTGAAGGCCATCGTGTGCCTGGGCGCCGACAACCGCAAGATCGTGAAGGCCTTCGCCGACCTGGTGCCCAACATCGTGGAGACCGCGAGCGCCGAAGGCGCCGTGAACGCAGGATACGGGATCGGCGAGCCCGGCGATGTGGTGCTGTTGAGTCCCGCATGCGCCTCCTTCGATCTGTTCGAGAACTACGAAGACCGTGGCCGCCGGTTCAAGGCCGCCGTGCGCGCCCTCTGATCAACACGTACCTGAAAACCCGCTTACCATGGACCAGGACAGCTTCGACCGACTTACCACCAAAAGCGCCACCGCCCGCCTGCTCGACGCCCGCCAACGTGCGCTCGAAGGCCTCAAGAGCGGACCGCACCGCATGGAGTACGTCTCCACCGTGAAGGGCGTGGAGTACATCAACGACAGCAAGAGCACCTTCCTGGACAGCACCCTGGAGGCCATCGCATCGATCGAGAAACCGGTGGTTTGGATCGCCGGTGCGCTCGGTGCCGAAGTGGGCAGGGGGCACGTGCAGGACCTGCTGAAGGAACGCGTGGCCGCGCTCGTGCTGTTCGGAAGGAACGCGCGCACCATCGATGCGCTGCAACCCTTCACGCAGCATGTGTACGTGGCCGAGGAGTTGCGCACCGCCGTGTTCGTGGCGCACGAATTGTCGCGCAGCGGCGAAGTCGTGCTCTTCAGCCCGGCCTGTCCCAGCGGCGATGGCTTCGCCAACTACGAGGAGCGCGGCGTGGAGTTCAAACGTGCCGTAAGGGACCTCTGATCCACCGCCATGCAAGCGCTGTTGAACCGACTGGGTGCCGATCGTGTGATCTGGCTCACGGCCCTCTTCCTCGGACTGATCAGCCTGCTGGCGGTGTACAGCTCCATCGCTTCGCTGGCCTACAAGAGCGATGCCGGCACGTTCCGCTTCCTCTTCAAGCACCTGCTCATGCTCGCCAGCGGCGCGGCCATCATGTACGTGGCCAGCAAGCCGCGGTTCACCGTCTATTCGCGCCTGTCCAAGTTGCTCATCGGTGCCACCGCAGCGCTGCTGCTCCTCACCCTGCTGCTGGGCGCGAACTTGAACAGCGCCTCGCGCTGGATGATGATCCCCGGCCTGGGCGTCACCTTCCAGACCAGCGACCTGGCCAAGGTGGTGCTCATCGTCTACGTGGCGCGCGTGATCAGCAAGCACGATGGGCCATGGACCTTGCGCAACGTGCTGTTGGAACTGATGCTGCCCGTGGGCGGGATCTGCGCGTTGATCCTGCCGGCGAACTTCAGCACGGCCGCACTGCTCTTCGCCACCTGCATGCTGGTCATGTTCATCGGCCGCGTGCCGGTGAAGCACATGGCGCTGATCGGCCTGATCGCCGCCGGCGGGTTCGGTGTGCTGCTCCTGCTGGCCAAGACCAGTCCCGGTCTGCTGCCGCGCCTCGATACCTGGGTGGCACGCATCGAGAACTTCACGAGCGATGAGGTGGACAGCGACGCCAACTACCAGGTGGAGCACGC
>CAZFAW010000403.1:0-2752 GCA_964517015.1 uncultured Chryseobacterium sp. | reverse complement strand
GCAAGCAGGGTTCCGTCGGTACCGAACACCAGCGACCCGGTACTGTGGCTCTCGTGCAGCATGGGCGCTCCGGTCGACTTGCTCTCGCCGAAGAGCACGAAGCGACTTGCCGGATCAACGGCGTTGAAATCCGGTCCGATCGCCGTGTAGCGCGTGATGCGCATGATCGTGGCAGCGAAGTACTCGTTGGTACTTGCGCTGTAGGTGCCGATCCCCGAATCGTGCGCCATGAGGTAGTGCCGGTCCACCGCATACATGAGATAGATGCGCCCGTTGGTCAGGAAGGCCGGGTCCAACGCGAAGCCGAGCATTCCATGGTCGCGCCAGTCGCCTACTTCCGGACCGATATCGATCAGCGTGCCCGTAACCACGCCACCGGAAACGATCGACACCTTACCGCGCTTCTCCCACACGTACATGCGACCGTTGGCGTCCCAGCATGCACCCACGGGTCCGTTGAACCCGTTGATCACTTGTGAATCGTTCCATCCGACCGGAATGGTCTGGGCATGCGCGCCGTGGGCCAGCAGGATCGCGAGCACCAGAAGGAACGAGGCGGCCCAGGAGCAGCGGGCGGAACGGTCAAGCGTTCTGTTCAACATGGGAAAGGAAGGTTCGTCGAAGGAGAGCAAGAGTCCATCGGCGAAACTATCGGGTTCGTCAGCGAACTGTCAACCAGAAGATGTGCACGATCGGCCACCTGATCTCCTCCCGTGGAATTGGTCCTTTTCAACATCCGGGTCCGGGGGCGAGTGCATGGGTCCGGTCGTGCGCTTTCACGGTGGAAAGGGACACTGTGCTCGGCGTCACGGGATATGCCATGGACCATCCCGAAGGTTCCGTTGGGATCGAGGCCGAAGGGCGGCGCGATGGACTCTTGGCACTGCTGGAAGGATGTGCACCTGGCCCACCGCTGGCGTGCGTGGATCAGGTCGAACGTGCGGAAGCAGCGTGGCTGGGCTTCACCGATCTCCGAACGCGACGCTTTGGTGAGTGTGTCCGAACGATCGCGTGATCAACTTGCCGTTCCGTGACGGTTCGCTCCTCTCCCCGGGCCTACATTCGCGCGCTTTCCGAAGAACCATGCGCATTCCATCGCTGATCCTCCTGGTATCGCTCGCCGGTTGCGGGGAAACCCCTTCTACCACTCTTGAAGTGCCGCAAGAACCCCGCGATACGATCGGTTGGAGGAGCGACAGCCTCATCCTGCCTGGAGAGAACCACTTCAAACACCTGAAGCAACTCACCTTCGGAGGCGACAACGCCGAGGCCTATTGGAGCTTTGGTGGCGACCGTCTCACCTTCCAGGTCACCAACCAAGCATGGGGTGATCCCTGCGACCAGATCCGAGTGTTCGACCCCTTCGCGGATCCCATGGGCAAGGAAGCGCCCGCCCGGATCAGCGTGAACGGGGGCCGGACCACCTGCAGCTACTTCCTTCCTGGCGACAGCCTCGTTCTTTTCGCCAGTACGCACCTGGCGGGGCCCCAATGCCCTCCCGCACCGGAACACAAGCCGGGCGGCAAATACGTCTGGGCGCTTTTCGATAGCTACGACATCTTCGTCAGCGACCTGCACGGGGCCATTCGCCGCCGGCTCACGGATACGCCCGGCTACGATGCGGAAGGGACGGTTTCCCCCAAGGGAGACCGCATCGTGTTCACCAGCATGCGCGATGGCGACCTCGACCTCTATACCATGGCCCTGGACGGTGGCAACGTGCAGCGCATCACACACACCATCGGATATGATGGAGGGGCGTTCTTCAGCCCCGATGGCACCAAACTGCTCTGGCGTGCCAGCCGACCTGCCACCCCGGAGCTGGAGAAGGAATACACCGACCTGCTGAAAGAAGGTCTGGTGCAGCCCACCGACCTGGAACTGTGGATCGCGAACGCCGATGGCAGCGATGCCCACCGGATCACTTCGCTCGGCAAGGCGAATTGGGCCCCCTCCTGGTTCCCGGACGGCAAGCGGGTGATCTTCGCCAGCAACCATGCCACCGAGCGTGGGTTCCCGTTCAGTTTGTTCATGATCAACGCGGACGGCAGCGGGTTGGAGCGCATCACCGCGAGCGACACGTTCGATGCGTTCCCGGTCTTCAGCAAGGACGGCCGTTTCCTTGTGTTCAGCAGCAACCGTGGCGGCCGGAACCACGAGACCAACCTCTTCCTCGCCGAGTGGAAAGAGCGATGAACGCGCATCACGCGGGCTGCGAACGCCCGAGGCATCCGATCTTCGGCGCGTGACCGATCAGAGCAAGGGTCCGCGTTGGTTCCAGCGACTCCAGTCCCGTTGGGGCGTAACGGCATCGCGCGCCGTGCTGATCCTGCTGGTGTTCGTGTGCACCGGGTTCACCGTCATGTTCCTGAAGCGACCGGTGGTGGCCTGGTTCTCCGGCGATGGCCGGCAACCGCTGCTGTTCTCGGTGCTGTATTACATCTTGATCCTGCCCGTTTACAACGCCTTTCTGTTGCTGTACGGCGCGCTGTTCGGGCAGTTCCGGTTCTTCTGGGAATTCGAGAAGCGCTTCTTCGGCCGCCTTTTCGGCCGGCGCGGCTAGCCACACGCTCGGGCCCGCAGGCCGCGCTCCACGCGGCGTAGCTGGGCAAGGGGCTAACGCTCCAGGCGTCATTCCGAATCCGCCGCGCGTCGAAGGGCCCGAAACCAACCCCAACGGAACGGCCGCTGTGTTCGAGCTGACGGGATCCGGGTTCGTCCACGCATCTTGAGGCGTACCTTCGGGGCGATC
>CAZFAW010000402.1:0-2771 GCA_964517015.1 uncultured Chryseobacterium sp. | reverse complement strand
CCGAGCTGGAGGACACCACGGTGGAATGGTGCAGGATCATGATGCAGCGCAGTCCCCTCGCCCTGCGCATGATCAAGCGCGGCCTGAACGCCGAGCTCGACGGCCAGCGCGGCCTGATGGAGTTCGCAGGTGATGCCACCCTGATGTACTACCTGATGGACGAGGCCCAGGAAGGCCGCAATGCGTTCCTGGAGAAGCGGGCACCGGACTTTCAGAAGTTCCCGAAGTTTCCGTGAAGCACTGGCTCCACGCCTTCCGTTTGCGCACCCTGCCCCTGGCCGTGAGCAGCATCATCGTCGGCAGCGCACTGGCAGGCGACTGGGGCTGGATCAGCTGCCATGCGGCCGGGTGGAGGCCGGAAGTGCTGGTACTTGGCTTGTTGACCGCGGTCCTTCTCCAGATCCTCAGCAACCTCGCCAACGATCTGGGAGATCACCAGCACGGCACCGACAACCAGGACCGGGTGGGTCCGCAGCGCGCCGTGCAAAGCGGTGCGATCACGCCCGCTGCGATGAAGCGAGCAATGGTCATCTGCGGCCTTCTGGCGTTCGTGAGCGGCTGCGCATTGATCATCGTTGCCCTCGGGTTCACGATGAAGACGCTTCTTTTCCTTCTTCTTGGGCTCGCGGCGATGGGGGCGGCGGTGAAGTACACCTTCGGCAAGAACCCATACGGCTACGCAGGTCTCGGTGACATCAGCGTGTTCCTGTTCTTTGGTGTGGTGGGCGTGTGTGGTACGTTCTACTTGCATACACGGATGTTCGAGACTATGGTACTAGCTCCCGCCATCGCCTTCGGCTTGCTCAGCACCGGCGTGCTCAACGTGAACAACATGCGCGACATCGTGAACGACGCGGTAAGCGGAAAACGCACGCTGGTGGTGCGGTTGGGTAGTGCCAACGCACGGATCTATCACACCGTGCTCGTCGTGGGCGCCGAGCTCTGCCTGATCGGCTTCACTGCGTTCATACGCGCCGGATGGTCCAGCTGGCTCTTCCTCCTGACCTCGCCGGTGTTCCTGATGCACTTGAAGCGTGTGTGGACCACCGCCGAGCCGCGTGCCCTCGATCCCCAACTGAAGGTGCTGGCCATGGGCACCTTCCTCACCGCACTGTTGTTCGCGCTGGGCCTTATCATCGCGGAATGATCCGCGCTGCCTGGAAGGAACTCATCCTGGAGCCGAGGTTCGAACTGGGCACCTCCAAAGGCCCCATCACCGCGCGCACCGTGTGGTACCTGATCGCCTGGCACGCCGAACGCCCGGAGGTGAAAGGCATCGGTGAGGCCGCCTTGTTCCCGGGCCACAGCAGGGAATTCCCCGCGGATGTGCGCACCAAGCTGCTCGAACTCTGCCTGAACACGAGCGACTGGCCGCAGCGGATCAACGACGACCTGGTGGACTTCCCCAGTGTCCGCTTCGCCGTGGAACAATGCCTGCGGGACCTGGAGGTCAGCGGCAGCAAAACGCTCTTCGCTTCCGATTTCACCCTGGGGCGCGTGGGGATCCCGATCAACGGATTGGTATGGATGGGCGACCGTGCGACCATGGAGCGCCGCGTCCGTGAGCAGATCGATGGTGGTTTCACCACGGTGAAGATGAAGATCGGGGCCATCGGGATCGAGGACGAACTGGCCCTGCTGCAAAAGGTCCGCAAAGAATTCACGGCGAAGGACATCACCCTCCGTGTGGACGCCAACGGCGCGCTCGATGCGCGCACCGCCATGGACGTCTTGCAGCGCCTCGCGGACCTGGAGGTGCACAGCATCGAACAGCCCGTGGCGGCCGGCCTGTACGAAGTGATGGCCGAGCTCTGCGAACGCAGCCCCGTGCCGATCGCGCTGGACGAGGACCTGATCGGGCTGAACACGCGCGCGGCCCGCACCGATATGTTGGACCACCTGAAGCCCGCGTTCCTTGTGCTGAAGCCCGGGCTGCTCGGCGGCTGGCAAGCCACCGGTGAATGGATCGCACTGGCGCGCGCGCGCGGCATCGGCTGGTGGATCACCAGTGCACTGGAGAGCAGCATCGGATTGAACGCGATCGCCCAGTGGACCGCCACCCTGAACGTGCAGCTTGCGCAGGGGCTGGGCACCGGTTCCGTGTATGCCAACAACATCCCCTCCCCGTTGATCGCCGGTTCCGGCCAGCTTCGCTATCGCCCCGAAGTGGCGTGGGATGTGGAACGGATCCTCACCTGATGCGCACGACCTCACCGTTCCAGCGCATCCGGATCAACGGGAACCTGCTCGAAGGGGACGCGATCACGCGCTGGTCCGCCGATCTCGCCGCGCGCGTGAACGCCCCGTGGGCGTTCGACCTGCACCGCACGCTGGAGGACCTGGTATCGGGGGACGGCTCGTTGCCGGCCACCACGAGCGGCACGACGGGGCCTCCGCGAAGCATGCGGATCCCTGCGGCCGACCTTATCGCCAGCGCCCGGCTCACTGCGAACGTCTTCGGCCTGCGATCAGGCGATCGTGCATTGCTCTGCCTGCCGTGCACCTTCATCGCCGGCAAGATGATGGTGGTGCGCGCTTTCGTGACCGGCCTCGACCTGGTGGCGATCGACCCCACCGGCCCCGTACTGCCGCGGATCGCGGGGTTGCCGCCGTTCCGGTTCGCCACGTTCGTTCCGCAGCAATTCCTCACCGCCATGCGAACGGATGCGAACGCCGTTGAACACGCGTTCAGCACGGTGCTGCTGGGCGGTGGCCCGGTGAGCGATGCGCTGATCGCGGCGACCGAACCCTTGCGAATCGAGGTCTACCAT
>CAZFAW010000401.1:0-2773 GCA_964517015.1 uncultured Chryseobacterium sp. | reverse complement strand
TGTTCTCCTACCTGCTCACCGGGGTGATCCTCAGCTTCATGATCGTGCTGATCCGCTACATCCTGCACGACAACATCACCTCGTTGAACGACATCGCCAAGCTCTCCAACGCCTCGATCGGCATCCTGGGCATGGTGCCCAAGTACAAGAAGGAGATCCCGATCAGCCAGCTCCTGGTGGACAAGAACCCCAAGAGCCTGATCGCCGAGAGCTTCCGCAGCGTGCGCACCAACCTGCAATTCGTGGACAACACCCCGGGGCCCAAGGTGGTGGCGCTCACCAGCACCATTTCGGGCGAGGGCAAGACGTTCGTGGCCATCAATCTTGCGGGCATCCTCAGCTTCAGCGGAAAGCGCGTGATCATCATCGACCTGGACATGCGCAAACCGAAGATCCACCTGGGCTTCGGCGTGGAGAACGTACGTGGCATGAGCACCCTGCTGATCAACAAGGACCAATTGGACGATTGCATCCAGCACAGCTCGCTGAACGGACTGGATTTCGTGACGGCGGGCCCGATCCCGCCCAACCCTTCCGAACTGATCATCGGGAAACGCATGGGCGAGATCCTGGAGGAATTGAAGTCGCGCTACGATGTGGTGGTGATCGACAACCCGCCGGTGGGCCTGGTCACCGACGGCATCTCGATCATCCAGCGCGCGGACTATCCGATCTACATCTTCCGCTCGGACTATTCCAAGAAGGCGTTCATCCACAACGTGGACCGCTTGATCAACGAGAACAAGATCTCACGGCTCAGCACCGTGCTGAACGGGGTGGACATCGATCGCAACAAGTACGGCTACAACTACGGCTATGGCTACGGGTACGGCTATGGCTACGGGTACGGCTATTACGATGACCGCGCCGATCGCGGCCGCCGAAAGCCCAAACGCGGGTTGCTCGACCGCCTGTTCAAGTCCACCCGTTGATGATCGCGGAGCACACCCCGTTGGAGGGCCTGTGGCTGTTGCAGCCCAAGGTGTTCCGCGACGAACGCGGGCACTTCCTGGAGTCCTTCAATCGGCGCACGTTCGAGAAGGCCACCGGCATTCGTGCCGACCTGGTGCAGGACAACGAATCGCTCTCCCATGCCGGTGTGCTGCGCGGCCTGCACTACCAGGCACCGCCGCACGCCCAGGCGAAACTGGTGCGGGTGAGCAGCGGATCGGTGCTCGACGTGTGCGTGGACATCCGACCGGCAAGCCCCACGTTCGGGCGGCATTTCAAAGTGGTGCTCGATGCGCGCGACATGCGCATGCTCTACATCCCCGAAGGCTTCGCGCACGGGTTCCTGACCCTGGAGAACGGCACGATCTTCACCTATAAATGCTCGGCGTACTACGATCCGGCCTCCGAGCGCACGCTGCTCTGGAACGATCCGCAACTGGCCATCGACTGGGGCATCGCGGCACCCGTGCTCAGCGCGAAGGACCGCGCCGGCATGCCCTTCGCACGCAACGCCTGGACCTGACATGTACAGCACCACGCAGTTGTTCCTGATCCACAGCGGCCTGTTCTTCGGCGCGGTGGTCTTCAGCCTGTTGATCAACAACCTCTTCCTGCGCTTCGCCCACACGCTGGGCATCCGCGATCACGGCGAACTGGTGCGTTGGAGCAGCGCCGCGAAGCCCGCCTTCGGCGGCATCGGCTTCTTCATCATCTTCCTCGGATCCTTCAGTGTGTACAGCGTGCTGTTCCCCAAGCTGAGCGACCCGCTGCAGCCCGAACTGCTGGGCCTGTTGGCCGCCACCGCGCTGGCCTTCCTCATGGGCCTGGCCGACGACGCCTACAATACCCGGCCCCTGCTCAAGTTCACCGCACAGCTCACGTGCGCGGCGATCCTGATCACCTCCGGCACCTACATCCACATCTTCGAGAACGATTGGACCAACCGTGCGCTGACGATGCTGTGGGTGGTGGGCCTGATGAACTCGATCAACATGCTCGACAACATGGATGCGATCACCACGGTGACCTCCCTCTCGATCCTGGGCTGCGTGCTGGTGACCCACATCATGAGCAACGACACCAAGAGCGTACAGATGGTGATCGTGATCGGTGTGATGGCGGCCCTTGCCGGTTTCCTCTTCTTCAACTGGAGCCCCTCGCGCATGTACATGGGCGATACCGGCAGCCAGTTCCTCGGGGTCTACCTCGCGTATTGCGGCATCCACTACTTCTGGAACGGTACCTCGCCCTGGGGCGCGGTGGAACCCTGGCGCCAGGCGGCCATGGCCCTGGTGGTGTTCCTGCTGCCGATCACCGACACCACCACCGTTACGATCAACCGGATCCTGCGCGGCCGGTCGCCTTTCGTCGGGGGCCGCGACCATACCACCCACCACCTGGGCTATGCCGGGCTGAGCGATGCACAGGTGGCCTTCGTTTACGTGGGACTGGGCCTGATCGGCATGTTCCTCACCTTTGCGGCCATGAAGTTCATCGGTGTGTGGCGGAACCTGCATTCCCTCCTTTACGTTGGATACGCCCTGCTGATCTTCGGCCTGCTCTTCGGGCTGACCAAGCTGGAACGACCCACCACCAAAGCCGACTGACACCCGATGCGCACCCTGCTCAGGACCCTGCTCATGATGTGCCTGGTGCTTTCCGGCGCCCTGGCGGTGCACCTGTTCACCTTCGGCACCACCGGCACCGATACCGACCTGGACTACCAGCGGCACTTCAACGACAGCTACAAGATCTTCAGCCTTGCACTTCCCGGCGATGTGGAGTTCTGCGGCGAAAAGGTGCCCATGGAGAAATTGGAGGT
>CAZFAW010000400.1:0-2792 GCA_964517015.1 uncultured Chryseobacterium sp. | reverse complement strand
GGCCTCGAGCACATCGCCCGCGATGCGGTCGCTGGTGGCCAGGTCCTTCGCATCGCCACTGGTGCACACCCACCGGAATGGACCGAAGCCGTGGTCGAAGCACAGCGGCCCCATGATGTCCTCCACGTAGCTCGGATACCTGAATTCCGCGCCGTGCTCGCCGGCGATGTCGGCACCCGCGCGCTTGCTTTCCAGCAGGAAGGCGTTGCCGTAGTCGAAGAAGTACATGCCGTTCGCCGCGAGCGTGTTCACCGCTTTCACGTGGCGGCGTAGCGTTTCCTGCACGCGCTGTTTGAAGGCTTCGGGGTCCTTCACCATGAGCGCGTTGCTTTCCTCGTAGCTGAGGTCCACGGGGTAGTAGCCGCCCGCCCAGGGGTTGTGCAGGCTCGTCTGGTCGCTGCCGAGGTCCACGCGCACGTTACGCGCGGCCAGGTGCTCCCACAGGTCCACCACGTTGCCGAGGTAGGCGATGCTGTGCGCTTCGCCCTTTTTCTGCCATTCCAACGCGGCGTCGATGCACGCATCCACGTCGCTGATCACCTCGTCCACCCAGCCCTGGCTGCGACGCTTGTGCGCTGCAGCGGCGTTCACCTCGGCGCAAATGGTGACCACACCGGCGATGTTGCCCGCCTTCGGTTGCGCACCGCTCATGCCGCCCAACCCGGAAGTCACGAATAGTGGAATCCCCTCTCTTGCGGAGAGGGGTTGGGGTGAGGCGGACTTGATCATACGGCACGCATTCAACACCGTGATCGTGGTGCCGTGCACGATCCCTTGCGGACCGATGTACATGTAGCTGCCGGCCGTCATCTGGCCGTACTGCGTCACACCGAGGGCGTTGAAGCGCTCCCAGTCGTCGGGCTCGCTGTAGTTGGGGATCATCATCCCGTTGGTCACCACCACACGCGGTGCGTCGGGGTGGCTGGGGAAGAGGCCGAGCGGGTGGCCGCTGTACATCACCAACGTCTGCTCGTCCGTCATCTCGCTCAGGTACCGCATCACCAGGCGGTACTGCGCCCAGTTCTGGAACACCGCGCCGTTGCCGCCGTAGGTGATCAGTTCGTGCGGGTGCTGGGCCACGGCGGGATCCAGGTTGTTCTGGATCATGAGCATGATGGCCGCGGCCTGCGTGCACTTCGCGGGGTAATGGTCGATCGGCCGCGCGAACATCGCATGCTCCGGTCGCAGGCGGTGCATGTAGATGCGGCCATGGTCTTTCAGTTCCTGCGCGAACTCCGGCGCCAGCGTGGCGTGGTGCTTCGGGTGGAAGTAGCGCAACGCATTGCGCAAGGCCAGCTCCTTTTCACCGGGGGTGAGGATGTCCTTGCGCTTGGGCGCGTGGCTTACGCCCGGATCGAGCGGCCGGGCGGGTGGAAGCACCTCGGGGATGCCTTCGCGGATGGTCTGTTGGAAGTGCGTACGATCGGCGACGGTGGCAACGGACATGGTTCCCAAAGATCGCGGATGCCGCGTTCGGTCCGGAGTTCGGGAAGCCTCTACCGCACCCGCACGAAATGGCCCTGGTGCAGGCCGCGCTCGCTGCGCACCTGCACGGTGTAGGACCCCGCCGGCAGCGTTCCGAGTGCGATGGTGCACGTACGGGCGCCTTGCTGTGGCCGCCCTTCAAGCACCACCTTGCCCTGCATGTCTCGGATCGTCCATTGCTGGAAGGTGCCTTCACCCAGGGCGATGTGCAGGGCATCGGTGGCGGGATTCGGCGAAAGGGCCACGACGTCGTCGTCGATCGGTGCAATGGCCGTGGAGCAATCGCCCATGTCGGGGGCGCCCAGGCCGTAGATCGTCCCGGTGGTGTCCAGACCGATCACGGAGATGTAGTAATCCTTGTTGTTGGCCGCGGTGAAGCTGTCGTTCACGATCTGGAAGTTGGTACATCCACCGGCGGACACCACGGGAATGCGCACCAGGGGCACTTCCACGTTTGCCACCCATTCGCAGCCGGCAGGAATACCGGTGAGCGGGACGGCGCCGTAGGTCTGGTACCGGTACCCGTTCGCATCGATCTCGCCATCGGGGCTGGCACCGAGGGGAATGGACATGAAGGTGCAGAACGGCGGGCCGTAGCTGAACTGGTCGGGATCGGCCACGTGCACATCGCCGGCGGTGTCCCAGCGCAGCGTGAACACCAGGCCGCTCACCAGTGCATTGAAGTCGAACTCGGGGCGCAACCGGACTTCCAACGTATCGCTGTTCAGCGCCACTACGGTGATGTCCACGTCCTGTGCGAAGGCGCTGCCGCCGATCAGGGATGCGATCCCCACGAACCACGTTCTCATGCGCCAAAGCTAGGCAGGCCGGCGCTTCACCCGCGTGCTTTTTTCACCGCTGCATGCCCGTACGGGCAATGCCGGCAGCGGTTGCCGCAACAATACCCCCGGCGAAGCAGGTACTGCGCCGTGAAGACCAGGTACCCGTCTTCGGTGAAATAGTAGTCGCCCGGCAACAGCCCGAGCCGTTCAATGCGGTCGTCGGTGGGTCGATCGTTGCCCGAGGCCATGGCGCGGCGAATTTCGGGGGGATGAACGAGAGGGCCACCGGCCTGCGTTCTATTCACACCAGGTGGTTGATGGACCTGTGGATGGATCGTGAACAGCCCGTGCAACCCCCGGTAGCTTAGGCCTATCGATCAAGCGGATCCTTTCCATGGACGGCCTTGTTGAATTGTGGATAACGGACGATGTGGTGATCGTTCCGGTGAAGAAGGAACGCCGCAAGCGCGCCCTCAAGAGCCGCACCGGCAAGATCGGGTCGAAGTCGCGTTCCTCCTTGAGCCC
>CAZFAW010000399.1:0-2794 GCA_964517015.1 uncultured Chryseobacterium sp. | reverse complement strand
AACAATCGCACCGCCGATGGCCTCAGCGGCTTGCGCTTCCTCTGCAACCTCTATGGCAACGAGGACGATACGGAAGGCTGCATCTACAACGCGGCGGTGACCAAGGACAATGCGGCGATCGCACCCTTCGTGGGAACTACGACTGAACCGGCTGGCAATCGCTTCTACCCGGATTGCCCGGGGGCGGGGCTGGAGTTGGATATCTACCACGATGACGAGTCTCCAAGCGGAATGATTTACACGCCTCATGCGGATCAGTCTACGGAACCACTCTGTAGCACGCTTCCCCCACACGTGGTAGTAGTCCCCACTTTTCAATTGTTCATGGCTGGCGACGGCCCCGGTTCCTCCTGCCCCAAGGACCCGAGCGTAGTGCCCACCACCATCAGCTTGAAAGCGGCCTTCCACGGCGCGGCCGGGGATCATGCGGCATTGAAAGCCGTGTACGATGGGCAGGTGAACGGCGGCGATGGCGACTACCTCATGGACCTGATCGAGGATCCCGGCTACAGCAGCGCCTCCGTGCGCAATGCGTTGCTCGCTGCCTCACCCAAGGTGGACGACCAGGTGCTGCGCTCGGCCCTCGACCGCGCTCCTCCCATGGACGATACCCACCTGGCCCAGGTGCTGCTGGCCAATTCACCCCTGACACCGGATGCGCTCATTGCCATGGAAAAGAGCAACATGTCGGGGTACTACCAGGACCTGGTGCGCGAGGGCCAGGAGGGCGAACCCAATTGGCGCGTGCTGGTGGAAGGCGATCTGGCCGAACTGCGTGCCACGGCCGAACGTGCACGACACGACTACCTGCGCCGCGTGCTGGCCGACAGCACGGGCCATCCGTTGGACAGCCTGGACCTGCTGCTGAACGATGCGGCATTGCCCGGGCGCCCGGTGGAACGCTTCGGACTGCTGCTTGCACAGCACGACTGGTCCACCGCGTGGGATTTCATCGGCGATGCCGAGGAGAACGGCTTGAACAGCAAGCAGGCCGCGGTGTACCAGACCGTCCTTCAGGTCATGGAGGATCCGGCCGAAGCTGTGGGGATCGTGGCAGCAGCTGGAACGCAGTTGCGCGAGATCGCCGCCGACGAAGCGTCGGATTGCCAGGCTGTAGCCCGCAACCTGCTGGAGCACTACCTGGAGGATCCCTTCACCGAACCCATGTACCTGCCCAACGAAGAGAAGCGCGGCAATGTGCTTTCGGCCACCAGCGGCGCGGGATCGAAGTGGGTGATCCGCGCGCAGCCCAACCCGGCGCGCGACCGCCTGCTGGTGATCACCCATCCGCCCATGCGCGAGCCGATCTACTACGTGGCCTTGTACGATGTGTACGGACATGAACTGGACCGCCAGCGCACCATGCCCGGCCCAACGATCAGCGAATTCGACGTAAGCCGGTACGCACCCGGTCTTTATCGCGTGGCGCTCTTGGGGTACTACCAAGGCGTAGTGGATGGCTTGACGATCACCATCGTTCATTAGGCTATGTGTGATCTAAGGTCTTTGATGTTCTTGTTGGCCTTGGTGGTGGCAAACGTCCGAGTACCGGCCCAAACATTCAGCACTCGCAACGACTACCATGACGCGATGGGCTCCGCCGAAATGGGTTGGACCCTGCTCCACCAGGACAGCGGTTATCTGGTCGTGCAAGTTTGTGTGGACACCACGAACATTTTTTACCGCGTCGGCTTCACCCGAATAAGCGCTAGCGGTCTCGCCCAGGAGATCGGATCCTATGGCCGGGACAGCCTTTCTTGTTATGTCGGGTGGGCGAACGGTTCGGATAGTGCCGAACTCGATGGATCGGTACTGTTCGGCAGCACCTATGACGGTACACGAGCGGCATCTCTCCTTTGGCGCTTCGACGCTGATCTTGACAGCCTTTGGAGCCAAGAGGTGTTCCCCAGTGTCACAGACCAGTCGGTCGGCAACATGACCAGGTTAGTTAGCAATGGATTTGATTGCCTGGGTTCGGTATGGCACGGCTCGTTGTCGGGACAGATCTTCCTGGCTCGGGTCGACGATGTTGGCAATGTACTGAGCGTTCAGGAGTATGGCACGTCGGTGCGGGATGAAGGTTATTCGATGGATCGAACTTCGGATGGTGGCTACGTACTGGCCGGTCATAGCTGGTTGAGCAGCACCGACTACGATGGGTATGTTGTCAAGGTCGATGCAGCGGGGAATGAGGAATGGCATCGATACCTGGGTGGACCGTACCGCGATGACTTCGTGACCGCCATCGCGACCAGCACGGGCGACTATGTGGCCGTTGGTGCGAGTGCCGCCTTTCAATCCGGTACCTACACCTCCTACCGGTTGTACGCAGCCAGGTTGAACGGTCTTGGCGATGTGCTCTGGGAGCAAGCATATGGGCCTTTGAGCCCTGTGAACGGTTTCTCTTCTGTTCGTGAATTGAACGATGGGAATTTCCTCGCCGCCGGGCTCACCCCGGGTAATGGTGAGTTGAAGGGCGTGCTATTGAAGTTCGCCGCTAATGGCGACAGCCTGTGGATGCGCACCTATAAGCACCCTCCGTTGGATGGCGTGTTCAGTGCTCATGAATTTCGGCACGCCATCGAAGACCCCGACGGCAGCATCGTGGCCACGGGTTCATGCAACGATGGCCAGCAGGATCTGTGGGTGATCCGAGTGGACAGCTTCGGTTGCCTGGTGCCCGGCTGCCAGTTGTACGATCACGTGGCCGAGCAGCCTGTGCTACTGGGCGAAGAAGACCTGCACATCCTGGCCTACCCCAACCCGGTACACGACCGGCTGGCGATCAGCTTCC
>CAZFAW010000398.1:0-2796 GCA_964517015.1 uncultured Chryseobacterium sp. | reverse complement strand
TGCGCCTGCAGAACGAACGCGTGAAGGCCGGGATCGACGCGGATGCCGCGATCAAAGGGTTGGAGGCCTCGCGCAACACCATCCGGAAGGACGTGGTGAGCAGGTTCCTGAACGTGTTGAGCTTGCGCGAACGGATCAAGGCCGCGGACGCGCAAGCTGCCAGCACGCGCGAGCAAGTGGAGGTGATGCAGGCCCTCGTGGACGCCGGCCGTGTCGCCCGGGCGCAACGGCTGGACCTCGACGCCCAACTGGCCCAGGAGGAATTGAACGGGGTGGACCTGCGCAACCAGCACGACCTGGCGCTCCTGCAACTGGGGCAGGCCCTTTTCCTCACGCCACAGGAGCAGGCGTCCTTCGATATCAGTGCGCCGCCGCTCGCCTCACTGGCCATTGCCGAACCCGTGCAGCGCGTGGAGGAGATCATGCCTGCGGTGATCGCGGCCGATCCGGCCTATGCGCAGGCCGATCTGAACGTTCGGAGCGCCGAAAAACAAGTGGATATCGCCCGCAGCGGGAGCATTCCCTCCCTCAGTTTCAACGCGTCCGTGGGAACCGGTTACAGCGGGTTGAACCAGACCCCCGTCGGCCAGCCCACCGTGATCGATGTGCCCATCGGTTCCACCACCGGCGGTGAAGTGGTGTATGCCCAGGACTATCTCTATGACACGGAGGTGACCCCCTTCGGTACACAGCTCGACGACAATCTGAACGAATCCGTAGGCTTCACCCTTTCGGTGCCGCTGTTCAACAACATGCGCAACCGGCTTGCCGTGGACCAGGCGCGGGTGCAACGCGAGCGGATGGCGTTGTTGAAAGAGAGCGAACTGCAGCGCATGCAACGTGATGTGCAGGACGCCCTGAACCAGCAACGCGCCGCCTACCGGCAGTTCATGGCCGCCAACAAGGCGTTGACGGCCTCGGAGGAAGCCTTGCGTTACGCGCAGGAGCGGTTCACCGCAGGGGCGATCACGACCGCAGACCTGAACGCGGCCAAGAACAACCTGGCCCGCTCCACCGCCGATGTGATCACCGCGCGCTACGCCTGGGTCATGGCCGCCAAGAGCCTCGATATCCTGCAGGGGCTGCCGATCACGCTCTGACGTGGCCACGATCCTGTGCCTCGAGACCGCCACGCGCGCCTGCAGCGTGGCCGTGTGCACGGACGGGCGCGTACGCGCCGAACGCACGCACGTGGAGGAAGGTCGCCACGCGCATGCCGAGCGGCTCCATCCCATGGTGGCGGAAGTCCTGCGCGAAGCAGGGATCGCCCCTACCGGTCTCGATGCCATCGCCGTGGGGATCGGGCCGGGTTCCTACACGGGGCTCCGGATCGGGCTCAGTGCAGCGAAGGGCTTCGCCTTCGCACTCGATATCCCCATCGTCGGTCTGGGCACGCTGGACATCCTTTCCAATGCGTTGCGCGAAGGCAGCGGCCCCTTTTCGGGAGCGGATCGCCTGCATCCCATGATCGATGCAAGGCGCATGGAAGTCTTCACGGGCCCGCCGGTGCACGCCGCGATCCTGGACGATCGATGGGTGGCCGCATTGGATCCGGGCGTGCGCCATGTGGTCTTCGGCGACGGGGCTGATAAGGCTTCGCACCTCTGGACGGAACGGGCGAACGTGCTGCACGTGGAAGGCATGCGCCCACAAGCACGTTCCATGGCGATGCTGGCCCACCAACGTGTCGCTGCCCGCGCATTCGATGCCGTGGCTTATCTGGTGCCGCACTACGGGAAGGAGGCCCATCTTACGCGCCCTCGGCCCTAAAGCCCGGCAAGGATCGCCAGCAAGGCGATCATGGGCACGTTCCCGTCCACATGCAGGATCGCATCGCCCTTGGCGGCGAACGGACCTTCCGCGAGGAACACGGTGTTCCCATCGATCACGAACGCGCCTTCCTGCTTGTTGCAGAACGCGCCGTCGGCGCGGAACACCTTGGGACCTTCCAGCAACAGTGCACAGCTCGCCTTCGAACCCAGGCTGCCCTGGCAGCGCACCAGTCGGTCCGCTTCGGCGGTGAAGGCGCAGGTACCCCTTCCACCGAAGGCATCCGAAGCGTGCCACACCGTGCCATCTTCGTCGAACAGATAGATGCACGGTCCGCGTGAACCGAGCGGGCCACAGGCTTGGAAGATGCCGTGCCGGTCCACCACGTACGCGGCATCGCCCGGCGTGCCGAACGGGCCGTAGGCCCAATGCACCACACCGCCTTGTGCGGATGAATGGAGCATGGTGCAGAGGCCGGCAAGGAGGAACAAGGAGCGCATCATCGGCGTTGTGTGCTGAAGCGGATCACGTGGATCAGTCCCGTGTCCAGTTGCTTGGTCACCATGGCCTTCAGGAACATCGTGCCATCCTCGTAGACGAATTCCGTGTGCGAAACCGGTCCGGACCCACGGGCCAGGTCGCAGTGCAAGACGTTGCCTGCGCCATCGTACCGCCACTCGTGACGGATCAGGTCCGGACGGGAAAGGTCGGGCCGCTCGATGCGTTCGGCCAGGCGTCCTTTCTCATCGTAGCGGAAGGTGATCCTTCCCGTGCGCGCGGTGACCAGCCAGTGGTCCTCGATCGCACGCAGGTACCCCCAGCGATCGCGGCTCCGGACCTGTTCGCGATACGGGAGCCCGGCATTGTTCAGGAAGACGACCTTGCTGGCCGTGTCGTTGATCGTGGCGTGCACGTAGTGCTCATCGCTGATCTCCGTGCGCGCACCGGGAACCAGGTGGTACCGATCGGACCCCAGGTTCTCCACGCGCGAATAGGTCTCGCGCACGATGCGGCCTGCCGTGTCCA
>CAZFAW010000397.1:0-2798 GCA_964517015.1 uncultured Chryseobacterium sp. | reverse complement strand
CTACGCGTGTTCACCCACACTCGCCGACGGTCAACGGACGCGGTACAGCTTTGAGACCGGACTTTCAAGAACGAGTTCCATTCGGACAGCCGGTGCATACGGGTTCGTCGCTGACAGGTCTTCGCCGAACGCACGCCCATTGTTGAACGCGCCCTCCGCGAAGACGGCGACGAAGGTGCCAGTCGCCGCCGTGTCCAGTGAGCCGAGCTCAGGCAGGATACGCCCCGTATGGACGTACAACGCATCTATCGCGTTGGAGCAGAGCGCTGAAGTAGGGTGCTTCTTGATACGGGCCACCACCGGGTCCGCCATCCATGACGAAGAGAAGTACCCTTCCGGGCTTTTCTTGTCCAGCACGTAACGCACGTGATCGAAGACGTGCAATGCACCGTACACCGAAAGGGCAAGGAGACAGCGTTTCCGCGCACGTGGGCTCCATGTGCGTTGAGCGGCCCATCGGTCAACGAGCAGCACCACCGCGATCAGCAACTGGACCAGAACCGGGCAGATGATCCGGTAATACAGAGGGGTGTCGTCCAGGAAGGTGTTCGAAATGATGAGCAGGAGCAGATAGCCCACGTTGCAGCACAGCAGCGCGAAGGCGAAGGTGTTCGCCCGCAGCGCAGTGATCAGGGCTTTCCGGTAGCGCAGCGCAAGTACAACGGCCAGGAGGCCCAGCGCGAGACCCGCGATACGGGATTGCTCCTCCAATTGGAGCACTTGAAGGAAGAACTCGCCCAGGGTCACGAGCAGTTCGTTCCAATAGTCCGCTGTCATCGGGTGATATCCCAGATCGCGGTTCGTCATGCTGTCCGCCACCAGCTTTCCACGAACGAACCAAACGAGCAAAGGCAGTGCGCTCAGTATCCCCGTCAGGGCCGCGCGCCGGAACCGTTCGGTGAACGAGCCGGAGGAGCGCACGAGCACCACCCATGTCACCGAACAGATCAGCACCATGCCGATATAGCGTGTGATCGCGGCCAATGCTGTGCAGATGATGGCGATCGCCAGGTCACGCCTGCTTCCGTCATCACAGTATTCCACGGTTTTCCACAAGGCCAGGAGTGAGAGCAGGAAGAACAGCGGTTCGGACCAGATCATCTCGTGGATCCTGAGCAGTTGCAGACAGTTGATCAGGAAGAAGCCCACGATGAGCGGGAGCAGCAACCGTCCGGTATACCGAAGCAGCAACCACATGATAAGGAACAGGTTGATGCCCCGGAGCAGAATGCCGAGCACCGTGCCTGCCGCCGTGAGCGATCCGTCCGGGGTGAAGAACGCCGCCACCGCCAAGGCCACAGGGTAGCCCGGTGGATAGTGCGTGGCCGCACCTTGGCCGGCATCATCGTAGAGGCTCAGGAATCCCCGACCCTCCGCGAAGGTGCACGCCGAATAGATGTATTGGACGGAATCCGGCGATACCCCTGGACCGGTGCGCGTGGTCCAGACCAGCTCGGCCATGCCCACAAGGGACAGTAGGATGAACAACCACGGTACTCTCGGCGATGACGCGCGCATCGTGACGAAGTAAACACAGTGTAGTGCACGTCAGGTCCGGTCGATACCGGCACGCCTCAGTGCCGAGAGTCAAAGACCGCGGTCCGGGTGAGGGGGTTACTCCTTCGTCACCGTTGCCACCAGGTAATCACGATGCAGACGTGCAATATGCTCGAGGCTGATGCCTTTCGGACATTCCACCTCGCAGGCGCCGGTGTTGCTGCAGTTGCCGAAGCCTTCCTTGTCCATCTGCTCCACCATGGCCAGCGCGCGGCGCTTGCGTTCGGGTTGACCTTGTGGCAAGAGCGCTAGCTGCGAGACTTTCGCTGCGGTGAAGAGCATGGCGGAACCGTTCGGGCAGGTGGCCACGCACGCACCGCAACCGATGCAAGTCGCTGCATCGAAAGCCTTGTCGGCATCGTCCTTGGGGATGGGGATGGCGTTGCCGTCCACCAGATTGCCGCTGGTGTTAACGCTCACGAAGCCACCTGCCGCTTGGATGCGATCGAAGGCGCTGCGGTTGGTCGCGAGGTCCTTGATCACCGGGAACGCCGCGCTGCGCCAGGGCTCCACATGGATGGTGTCGCCATCCTTGAATTTGCGCATGTGCAGCTGGCAGGTGGTGATGCCGCGGCCCGGCCCGTGCGCTTCGCCGTTGATGAAGAGGCTGCACATGCCGCAGATGCCCTCGCGGCAATCGTGGTCGAACGCGATCGGGTCCTTGCCCTCGCGTACCAACTGGTCGTTCAGCACATCCAGCATCTCCAGGAACGACATGTCCTCGGAAACGTCGTTCACTGGATAGGTCTCCATGCGGCCCTTGTCGTTCGGACCGTTCTGGCGCCAGATCTTGAGGGTGAGCTTCATGTTGCCCATCACTTGTAGCTGCGTTGTGTCAGTTTCACTTCTTCGAACGTGAGCGGCTCCTTGTGCAATTCGGCCTTGCCGGCTTCGCCCAGCCATTCCCAGGCGGCCACGTAGGCGAAGTTGGCGTCGTCGCGTTTCGCTTCGCCTTTCTGCGGTCCGTCCAGTTCCTGGTACTCCTCGCGGAAGTGGCCGCCACAGCTCTCGTTCCGGTGCAGGGCGTCCATGCACATCAGTTCGCCAAGCTCCAGGAAGTCGGCCACGCGGCCCGCCTTCTCCAGCTCCTGGTTGAACTCGTTCGCCTTACCGGGCACACGTACATCGCGGTAGAACTCCTCGCGGATCTGTCGGATCTCCTGGATCGCCTCCTTCAGGCCTTTCTCGTTGCGCGCCATGCCGCACTTGTCCCACATCACCTTGCCCAGGCGGCGGTGGAA
>CAZFAW010000396.1:0-2805 GCA_964517015.1 uncultured Chryseobacterium sp. | reverse complement strand
GTTCAATCTCCACTTTTTCTTCTTCACCATCAATAAAAGGAATGACATTGTCCAAAATATCGAGCGATGCAACGCCAGGATATCCGGCGCCAGAGATTGCCTGGAGTGATGAAATCATACCCAACTCAATGCCAAACGCCCGTTCAATTGGGGCTAATGCCAGAACCAGCGCCAGCGTTGTGCAGTTTGGATTGGTTACCAGAAACCCACGGTCAAATCCACGGTTTCTTTTTTGAATGTCAATCAATCGAACATGGTCAGCATTAATCTCTGGTACCAGGAGCGGAACATCATCTGCCATCCGATGGGAACTGGAGTTGCTAATGACTGGATAGCCTTGCTCGGCAAACAGGCTTTCGGTTTCTTTCGCCATATTGCCCGGGAGGCTTGAAAAGATAACGTCACAGTCAAGCGGTGGCAAACAAGGTGCCAGAACCATGGTTTGAATATTTTCAGGAATTGGCGTCGAGAGCTTCCAGTTTGTGGCCTGAGCGTATGGTTTTCCTTCTGATCGATCAGAGGCTGCAAGAGCTGTAATCTCAAAATTGGGGTGCTCGTTCAGAAGTTGAATAAACCGCTGGCCGACGGTTCCGGTGGCACCCAGAATACCAATTCTGAGTTTTTTGGAGTGTGTTGCCATAATAAATTTGAGTCAGGTCGAAAATAGAGTTTGGCGAAACGACTGGGAACATCCATCAGCCGCAGAAAAATAAACCTGATTTCCCAGCTTGAGTCAGAGATATCTTTGACAAATCCTGAGTGAACCAGTTGCGAAAGAAGAAAAAATCTGATACTAAGTCGCCCACTTACGGATCAGAAAAGGTTTATCCCTCTTTTTGATATCATCCGTCAAGTTCAGATTGTCTTGATTCCTGATCAGCACTCCCTCACCATTGCTCTTATTCAGAAAAAATCTTTACCACAGAGTGTCTACGTTGTACTCACTTTATGGCTGAGAATTTTAAAAATCTGTTTCAGGGTACCCCTTCTTTCAAATGAAATCAGTTCAATGAACAGTTTTAAGAAAATGGGTCTCGAATGATAAACCCATTTCTAGCTTTATGTTAAACAGATTTATTTGAAAAAATGGATGAGGTTTGGTTTGTGGTACGCAAAATGCATTGAGCATGATTGCCTTCACATATCCATGATATAAAACCTTTCAAATAATCAAAATCCAGATATAGAGAGCAAAAGGTTGAAGGGGAATTGGCCTAAAGCTTAGGGGCTTTCAAAAAGAGCGAGAGCTTTTGAGTGAAAGCGAGAGCGAGCGAGCGAAGCAGACCGGCGAAAGAGAGCCGCCGGGCCTGAAGATGACAAAAAGCGAACCGCGAGCACGAGCGAGTGCGGCGGCGCGAAAATTAAGGAGAAGGAAAGAGCTATGCAATTGAGAAAGCTCACACGGTTTCTGAAAGCGTCAGCATTGCTGATGTTGGCGGCCTTGATGGTCGTGACATTGGCCCCCGTAAGCCGGGCGCAGGAACAGATCAACGTCAACGCGTTGTTGGTTGATTTTCCTGGCGGTTTGGGGAATGTGATTACGGGAGGGACAAACGTCCCCGGGCTGACGGTATTGTTTCCGCGCGGAAATGCGGGAGCCAACAACGGCGTATCGGACGTGATCACGGACGATTTTAACGGCGACGGATTTACGGACATTCTGGCCGGGTCATTTACCAGCGACGAAGTGGCGCTGCTGCTGGGCCGGGGGAATGGATCGTTTGTGCGGGCGCGGTTGGGAACACTGGTCGGAGATGCGCAGGGGACGAGCGGCGCGGGCGTGTTGAACGTCAACTACAGCGACGCGGCGAACTTTGCCGGGGACGGGACAGCGGCGTCAAACGCGGCGGCAACGTCAGGGATCGTGACGTCAATGGCAACCGTGGCGCCATTTGGCTTCTTCGGAGCGTTCAGCCGGGTGGCAGTGGCGATTGACTATGATGGAACGAGCGCGGTGCCGTTTGACGATCAGATTCTGTACCTGGACATCAACTTCAACGGAAACACGGCTGGAAACGTCGGATTTTCGGTGAACGGACAGACGGACTTTGCCGGAAACCCGGTAGCCGTGACAGTCGGGAACGTGACGGGCGGATTGATTCCAGACGTGGCGTACCTGTGCTCAGGGTCATTCAACACGGGTGTGGATGACGGGTTTGCGGGAATCGACATCGCGGCGGATGCCGGCGTGGGCTCACCCGAACAGGTGATCGGCGGCGGTCTCGGAGCTGGGAACGCGGTGGTGAATGAAAACGGCTTCTCGGGAAGTCTGTATGATGCGCAGGGAACAGTCGGCAGCATCAACGACTATGACGATGAAGCGGGAACGATTGAAAACAACCGCCGTCAGTTCAAAGTGGCGCCAATCACGGCGTTCCAGGGCAATCTGTGCCCACGGGCGATTATGTTCTCACGGACGTCACAGTTGCAGGATGGCGCGAACGACCTGGTGTTTGTGGCGAACGACAACGGCTCAGTCGGAGACGGCGTGGCCGGAATTGATAGCGATGGCGATGCGGTGGATGATGTGTTGTCAGCGCCAGATCGCACGGCTGACCCAGTTGGATCAGTGTTTGTGCTGTTGAATGACACGACGAGCGCGTCGTTCCAGGGAACGATTCTGCGCAATGCGCGCCGTCAGGATGAAGATTATGACTTTGGATCAACGCCGCCATTCCCATTTGGGAAGCAGAATGGGTTGATTCTGCCGTCAGGCAACCTGCCATCAGGGCTGTCAGGTGGCGACTTCAACGGGGACAACGTGTTTGACATTTGTTCGTCAAACAACCTGTCCGGAACGGTGAC
>CAZFAW010000395.1:0-2850 GCA_964517015.1 uncultured Chryseobacterium sp. | reverse complement strand
ACGAAATGGGTATCGTACCGCCCGCTGCGGAACGCCGGGTGCCCCATGGTGAAGCGGCAGAACGGCAGGGTGGTCTCCACCCCACTGATGGCATAATCGTCGATGGCCCGTTCCATGCGGCCGATGGCCTCTTCACGCGTGGCGCCGTGGGTGATCAGCTTGGCGATCATCGGGTCGTAGTGGATGGGGATCGTCATTCCTTCCTCGAAGCCGTCGTCCACGCGCACCCCGGGGCCTTGTGGCGGCCGGTACGTGGTGAGGGTTCCGATATCCGGCAGGAAGTTGTTGGCGGGATCCTCGGCGTAGACCCGCACTTCGATGGCGTGACCGTTGATCCGAAGGTCTTCCTGTGCCATGGGCAGCTTCTCCCCTTCCGCCACGCGGATCTGCAGCTTCACCAGATCGAGCCCGGTGATCATCTCCGTCACGGGATGTTCCACCTGCAACCGGGTGTTCATCTCCATGAAGTAGAAGTTGTTCTTCTCGTCGAGCAGGAATTCCACGGTGCCGGCACCGGTGTAGTCCACGCTCTTCGCCACGGCCACGGCGGCCTCGCCCATCTTCTTGCGCAACGCGGGCGTAAGCACCGCGCTCGGTGCCTCCTCCACCACCTTCTGGTGGCGGCGCTGGATGCTGCACTCGCGCTCGAAAAGGTAGAGCGTGTTGCCGTGTTGATCGGCCATCACCTGCACTTCGATGTGCCGCGGACCGGCCACGTATTTCTCGATGAACACGCTGCCATCGCCGAAGGCGTTCTGCGCCTCGCTGATCGCGCGCTCAAGGCCTTCCTTCAGTTCACTCTCCTTTTCGACGATGCGCATGCCTTTGCCACCGCCACCGGCCGCCGCCTTGATCAGGATCGGGAACGTGATGCTTTTCGCCACCTTCATCGCCTCCTCCAGGCCGCTCACCGCGCCCTCGGTCCCCGGCACCAGCGGCACGCCGAACTTCTTCACCGCCTCTTTGGCCGCGAGCTTGTCGCCCATTACGTGCATGGCATGGGGTGAAGGCCCGACGAAGATCACGCCCGCTCGTTCCAGGGCCTTGCAGAAGTCGCCGTTCTCACTGAGGAACCCGTACCCCGGGTGCACCGCATCGACCTTCAGGTCCGTACACACCTTCACAAGCTTGTCGATCACGAGGTAGCTCTCCTTGCTTGGCGGGGGGCCGATGCAAACGGCCTCATCGGCGAAGCGCACGAAGGGTGCTTGGCGGTCGGCCTCGCTGTATACGGCGACGGTAGTGATGCCCATCTCCCTGGCGGAGCGCATCACGCGCAGGGCGATCTCGCCGCGGTTGGCGACGAGGAGCTTTTGGATCTTCTTCTTTGCCACGGGGTGAAAATGCGGAGAATGCGCGAAGCACGCTCGTTCAGCGATCAAGTCCCAAGGAACCCGACAATGCTCGTTCCAGCAGGTCCATGTCCACGCTTTCGAACGGATGGCGTGCACCCTTCAGCACCACCACGGACGCTTGCCGAAGGCCACTGGCGAACACCCGCGTATCGTGCGGAACTGCCGTGGTATCTTCTTCGCCCACGCAGCACAGCACCCGGCACGCAATGCGATCGACCATTTCGTTCGTGAGCAAAGGTGCCCGGGCCAGCTGGGTCATGCTCGCAGCCACGGCCGCGATCAGTGCACGCCACTTCCCTTCCCCGTGCACGTCGATCAAGCGCTGAGCGAACGTCGGCACCTTGGCCAGAACGGCATCGGGGTCGAGCATGCGAAGCTCCTTTTGCAGGCCCTCGGGCGTCCAGAGGTATTTCGTTCCCAAGGTGATCACACTGCGCACCCGTTCAGGATGCCTCGCTGCAAAGAGCATGGCCGCATAGCCCCCCATGCTGTATCCGAAGAGATCGGCCTGCTCCCACCCCTGCTCGGCGAACGCCCGGTCGATGTCTTCGATGAAATGTTCGAAGGTGATCCCGTCCTCGGGAATGGAGCTGCTGCCGTGACCGGCGAGATCGATGGCCACGCCACCGATCCGTTGCTGCAGCGGTGCAAGTTGCACGCGGCTGCCAAGAGCGCCATGGAGCAGGAGTATCGGCACGGGGGCGAAGATCGACGAAGGCGGCCGTCGCCCGGCCACCGCTACTTTCGACCGACGATGATGACCCTCCGTTTCTGCATCGCCGTGCTGCACCTGCTGGCCCTTGCCATCGGCATCGCGGCGGCCTACGCTCGCTGGCGCGCGCTGAAGAAGGTGAAGGCCACCGCCGACCTCCCCGCGGTCTTCTTCGCCGACAACTGGTACGGCATCGCCTTCCTGATCTGGGTGGTCACCGGATCGGTGCGGGCGTTCGGCGGGCTGGAGAAGGGCACCGCGTACTATCTCGAGAGCCACTGGTTCCTCGGCAAGATGGGCCTGCTGGCGATCGTCCTTGCGTTGGAGATCATGCCCATGGTAACGCTTTTCCGCTGGCGCATGGCGTTGAAGAAGGGTGGCCTTATCGACCTCGGCAAGACACCGTTGCTCGCCCGGCTCACCTTCCTGGAACTACCGTTGTTGCTGCTGATCGTGCTGATGGCTGCGGCGATGGCAAGAGGGCTGTGAACACCACCTGCTCATGTGGTCGTTTTGTTCATGCGCACTTGGGCAAATGACTCCATGCTCACATGAGGACCCCGCAGGCGCTCAGGCGAGCACCCCCTTCACCCGATCCGCCGCTTCCTGCAGCGCCACCGCGCTCAGCACTTTCAATCCGCTCTTGTCGATGAGTTGCTTGGCCTCTTCCGCATTGGTGCCCTGCAGGCGCACGATGATCGGCACCTTGATGTCGCCGATGCTTTGGTAGGCGTCGATCACGCCATGCGCCACGCGGTCGCAGCGCACGATGCCGCCGAAGAT
>CAZFAW010000394.1:0-2863 GCA_964517015.1 uncultured Chryseobacterium sp. | reverse complement strand
TGCTGGCGCTGGTGCTGCACAAACTGCCACCGGGCGGGGAACGCACCCCGTTCGTCATGGCCTTCGCCCTGCTTTACCTGGCGTTCCTGGGCTTCAGCACGGCACGGTTGGTGGGCATCCTCAAACAGCCGGGCGCATGAAACTGGACGACGGGATCGACAAGGAAGAGGCCAAGGAACTGGAGAGCGCGGCCTCCAGCTACGGGCGCTACGGTGCCCTGGGCATCCAGATGGTGGTGGTGATCGCCGTGTTCGTACTGGGTGGGCACTGGCTCGACGGGCGCATGACGCTGAAGACCCCGTGGTTCACGGTGGCCGGGGTGTTCCTGGGCGTGATCGGTGCGATCTGGATGTTGTTCAAGGAGACCCGGCGCTTGCGCTGACCCCCACGGAAGGCAACGGGATAGGCTCCTCCCGGTTACATTCGCGACCGTTCCGAAAGGCCCTGCACGAGGATGCAGTATCTCTTCTACCTGTTCGCGGCCATCAGCATCGTCAGCGCCCTGTTCGTGGTGGCGTCGAGGAGCCCGGTGAACAGCGTGATCAGCCTGATCGTCTGTTTCCTGAGCATCGCGGGGCACTACATCCTGCTCAACGCCCAGTTCCTGGCGGTGGTGCACATCATCGTGTACACCGGTGCCATCATGGTGCTCTTCCTCTTCGTGATCATGTTGTTGAACCTGAACAAGAGCACCGAACCGCAAAAGGGCATGATCACTCGGGTGGCCGCGGCGCTCGCAGGAGGGCTCTTCCTCCTGACCCTGCTCGGTGCGACCAAGCACGGCGTGCAGGTCCAGGCCGCCACCGCGTTCGATCCCGGTGCCGGCCTGGTGAAGAGCGTGGGCCACAGCCTGTTCACCACCTTCCTTCTCCCGTTCGAAGTGAGCAGCGTGCTGTTCCTGAGCGCCATGATCGGCGCTGTGCTGCTGGGCCGCAATGACCGATCCCCCGCGCGGAGCGGAGCCTGATGGACGAGGTGATCACCGCCATACAAGCCGTGCCCCTGAAGCACTACGTGGTGCTGAGCTTCGTGCTCTTCAGCATCGGCCTGTCGGGTGTGCTCTTCCGGCGCAACACGATCATCGTGCTCATGTGCCTGGAACTCATGTTCAACAGCGTGAACCTGCTGCTGGCGGCCTTCAGCGCCTACCACAGCGACCCCGGCGGGCAGGTCTTCGTGTTCTTCATCATGCTGGTGGCGGCGGCCGAAGTGACCGTGGGCCTGGCGATCCTGGTGATGATGAAACGGAACGTGGACAGCGTGGACATCAACCAGTTGAACCGGCTGAGGGGATGAACACGCTGCTCACCGCGCTCGTTCCCGGTCTGCCGCTGTTCGGCGCCATCGTGCTGGCGATCATGCGCCGCAGGCTGAAAGGCAATAGCGCGGGCATCGTGGGCACAGGGCTCGTCGCGATCTCTTTCGTGATCTCCTGCCTCCTGTTCTTGGGGCACAACACGCCACCAACGGACATTGTGGTAGAAAACTGGAGGCCGGGAACACACATTATCACGCTCTTCGAGTGGATCAAGGTCGGGAGCATGCACATCCCGTTCGCCTTCCAGCTCGACGCACTGAGCCTGACGATGATGTTGATCGTGACGGGCGTGGGCTCGTTGATCCACCTCTACTCGATCGGCTACATGCACGACGACGAGCGCGTGGCGACCTTCTTCGCGCAGCTCAACCTCTTCACATTCGCCATGCTGCTGCTGGTCATGGGCGCCAACTTCGTCATGACCTTCATCGGCTGGGAGGGCGTGGGCCTGTGCAGCTACCTGCTCATCGGATTCTGGTACAAGACCCCGGCCTACAACTACGCCGCGCGCAAGGCCTTCGTCATGAACCGCATCGGCGACCTGGGCTTCGTGCTCGGGCTGGCGTGGCTGTTCAGCGTGGTGGGCACGCTGGACTATGTGGAAGTGATGGACCGGGCCGGTTCGCTGCCCACGCAAGTGGTTACCGGCATCACGCTGCTGCTGTTCGTCGGCGCCGTGGGCAAGAGCGCGCAGCTTCCCTTGTTCACCTGGTTGCCCGATGCGATGGCGGGCCCCACACCTGTGAGCGCACTGATCCACGCCGCCACGATGGTCACCGCGGGGATCTTCCTGCTGGTGCGCAGCAGCGTCCTGTTCGGCCTGGCACCGTTCACCCAGGAGGTGGTGCTGTGGGTGGGGCTGATCACTTCCCTGCTCACGGCCAGCATCGGTGTGTTCCAGAACGACATCAAGAAGGTGCTCGCCTACTCCACCGTGAGCCAGCTCGGCCTCATGTTCGTGGCGCTCGGTCTCGGCGCTTACAGCGCGGCCATGTTCCACGTCACCACGCACGCCTTCTTCAAGGCCCTGCTCTTCCTGGGCGCCGGCAGTGTGATCCACGCGCTGGGCGGTGAACAGGACATCCGCAAGATGGGCGGGTTGAAAGGGGTGACGAAGGTGACCTACGTGACCTTCCTGATCGGCACGCTGGCCATTGCAGGCATCCCGGGCTTCAGCGGCTTTTTCAGCAAGGACGCCATCCTCGCCGCCGCCTACGAGCGCCACCCGGTGCTGTGGGCCGCCACGCTCGGTGTGTCGTTGCTCACCTGTTTCTACATGTTCCGTCTCCTGTTCCTCACCTTTTTCGGCACCTACCGCGGCAAGGCGCATGCGCACGAAAGCCCGCTGGTGATGACCGGACCGCTGATGGTGCTGGCCGTATTGAGCATGGCCGGTGGCCTCTTGAACTTGCCGCACGTGTTCGGCGGGCATGAGCCGATGAAGCACTATCTGGGGACCGCAGCGGACGGCATTGCGGGCGAACACCTCACCTTGTCCTCCGGAACGGAATGGGCGCTCATGGGCATCACCACCGCGCTGATCCT
>CAZFAW010000393.1:1593-2881 GCA_964517015.1 uncultured Chryseobacterium sp. | reverse complement strand
TACATTCGCGGCCCTTCCAACCCCCGCTCGTAAGGGGGAGGAAGCGCACCGATGAAGATCAATGTGACCCTGCCGGACGGTTCCGTGCGGCAGTTCGACCAAGGGGCCAGCGCCATGGACGTGGCCCGGGGGATCAGTGAGGGCCTTGCCCGCAACGTCCTTTCGGCCAAAGTGAACGGGGAAGTCCGTGACGCCAACCGCCCCCTTCCGGGCGATTGCACCTTGCAATTGCTTACCTGGAACGACGCGGAGGGAAAGGCCACCCTGTGGCACTCCAGCGCACATTTGATGGCCGAAGCCATCGAAGCGCTCCATCCGGGGACCAAGTTCGGGATCGGACCACCCATCGAGAACGGGTTCTATTACGACATTGACCTGGGCGATCGCACCCTTGGCGAAGCCGATTTCCCTGCCATCGAGGCGAAGATGAAGGAACTGGCCGCCCGGAAGGAAGTGTTCGGTCGCAAGGAGGTAAGCAAGGCCGATGCGATCGCGTATTTCACCGAGAAGGGGGATGAGTACAAACTGGAACTCATTGATGGCCTGAAGGATGGCGAGATCACCTTCTATACCCAAGGCGACTTCACGGACCTGTGCCGGGGGCCCCATTTGCCGGATACCTCGTTCATTAAAGCGGTGAAGGTGTTGAGCGTGGCCGGCGCATATTGGCGAGGCGATGAGAAGCGCAAGCAACTCACGCGGGTGTATGCGATCACCTTCCCCAAACAAAAGGAGCTGGACGACCACCTGACCTTGCTGGAGGAAGCGAAGAAGCGTGACCACCGAAAGCTGGGCCGGGAACTCGATCTGTTCACCTACAGTGATCGGGTGGGCGCCGGCCTGCCGCTGTGGCTGCCCAAGGGAGCCGCGTTGCGCGAACGACTGGTGAACTTCATGAAAGAAGCCCAGGAAGCTGAAGGGTACCAGCAGGTCGTTACACCGCACATCGGCGGGAAAACGCTCTACGAGACCAGCGGGCACTGGGAGAAGTACGGCAAGGACAGCTTCCGCCCGATCACCACGCCGCACGAAGGCGAGGAGTTCCTGTTGAAACCAATGAACTGCCCGCATCACTGCGAGATCTTTGCCAGCCGGCCGCGCAGTTACAAGGACCTTCCACTCCGATTGGCCGAATTCGGCACGGTCTACCGGTACGAACAGAGCGGAGAACTCCACGGCCTCACACGTGTGCGTGGATTCACCCAAGACGATGCCCATTTGTTCTGCCGACCGGATCAGGTGAAGGACGAATTCAAGAAAGTGATCGACCTGGTGTTCAAGGTACTTG
>CAZFAW010000393.1:0-1493 GCA_964517015.1 uncultured Chryseobacterium sp. | reverse complement strand
GCACTGCCAGCAGGTGGCTGCCACACTGAAAGATTCCGATATTCGCGCCTCCGTTGACGAGCGCAACGAGAAGATCGGGCGGAAGATCCGCGATGCGGAGATCAGCAAGGTCCCGTTCATGCTCGTCATCGGGGAAAAGGAAGCGGGCGAAGGCACCGTGAGCGTGCGCGAGCAGGGCAAGGGCGATCTGGGGGCGATGTCCCCAGATTCGTTCACCGCACTGGTCAAGCAACGGATCGATGCCCAATTGAAAGGCGACTAGAACAGGAACGAAAACAGCGTTAGTGGCAGGACCTCCTTACAGACCCCGGCCTTCATTCGGCCCGCGTCCACCGCGCCCCCCCTACCGGGGTCGCGTGCGCAAAGAAGACCCGCACCGGATCAACGATCGCATCCATGGCGTGAACGAAGTACGCTTGGTGGGTGAGAACGTGGAGCAGGGCGTCTATCCCTTCCATGCCGCCTTGCGCATGGCGGAAGACCAGGCCCTTGATCTGGTGGAGATCAGCCCCACGGCCGTTCCGCCCGTATGCCGGATCGTGGACTATAAGAAGTTCCTGTACGATCTGAAGAAGAAACAGAAGGAGATCAAGGCGAAGCAGGCGACCGTGGAGATGAAGGAGATCCGCTTCGGCCCGAACACGGACGAGCATGACCTCAACTTCAAACTGAACCACGCCAAAAAATTCCTTCAGGAGGGGCACAAGGTGAAGGCCTTCGTGTTCTTCCGCGGGCGCAGCATCGTGTTCAAGGAGCGCGGCGAGATCCTGCTCTTGAAATTCGCCCAGGACCTGGAAGAATTCGGGATCGTGGAGAGCATGCCCCGCCTGGAAGGCAAGCGCATGTTCCTCATGCTCGTACCCAAGAAAAAGAAATAGCCAGGGCACCGTTCGCGGACGCCCGTTCAGATCACCGACCACCATGCCCAAAGCAAAGACCCGCTCCGGCGCGAAAAAGCGCTTCAAGCTCACCGGCACCGGCAAGCTCAAGCGCAAGCACGCTTTCAAGCGTCACATCCTGACGAAGAAAGAGACCAAGCGCAAACGCAATCTCGGGAAGTTCGGCACCGTGCATCCCAGCGACGAGAAGAACATCCGATTGCAGCTTCCATAACGTAAACCCTCAGCTCACCGGGTATCAATAGGTAGCGTGAACCAGGACGTGCAGCCCCAAAGACCCCGCCGCCTCGTGCATCGGGGCGCTCACGCCCAAAAACCATGACGAGCAATGCCTCGCAGTAAGAACAAGGTCGCCAGCCGCGCGCGTCGCAAGAAGACGCTGAAACTGGCCAAAGGCAACTACGGCCGCCGCAAGAACGTTTGGACCGTTGCCAAGAACACCGTCGAGAAAGGCTTGAAACACGCCTTCGTTGGCCGCCGGTTGAAGAAGCGGGAATACCGCGGACTCTGGATCCAACGCATCAACGCGGCCACACGCACGCACGGCATGAGCTACAGCGTGTTCATGGCCAACCTGAAGAAGCATAACATCGA
>CAZFAW010000392.1:0-2886 GCA_964517015.1 uncultured Chryseobacterium sp. | reverse complement strand
TCGAGGAACTGACCGTTTTCCAGAACCTCTACTACAACGCCCGGCTTTGCTTCGGCGATCTGCCGCAGGAGAAGATCAAGGAAAAGGTGCTTCGGCTGCTTCAACAGCTGGGTTTGTTCGAAGCGCGCGGGTTGAAGGTGGGTAGCCCATTGGAGAAGACGATCAGTGGCGGGCAACGCAAACGCCTCAACATCGCGCTTGAGCTCATTCGCGAGCCCAGCGTGCTCTTCGTGGACGAACCCACCAGCGGCCTCAGTTCACGGGACAGCGAGAACATCATGGACCTGCTGAAGGAACTCGCCTTGAAGGGGCGTGTGGTCTTCGTTGTCATCCATCAACCCTCGAGCGACATCTTCAAACTGTTCGATCGCCTGCTGCTGATCGACCAGGAAGGTTATCCGGTCTATTACGGCGATCCCGTCGATGCCGTGGTGTACTTCAAGCGGGTGACGGGTCAGGTGAACAGCGACGTGGGCCAATGCAGCGCCTGCGGCAACGTGAACCCCGAGCAGATCTTCCACATCCTGGAGGCCAAGCTCGTGGATGAATACGGCAACGAGACGGACCAGCGCCGGATCGGGCCCGAAGCCTGGAACGAGGTGTTCCGTGCGCAAATGGAGGTTCGCGTGGCACGGGTACGCGACGAGCATGTTCAGCCCAGGAGCACGTTCCGCCCGCCGGGTTTCCTGGAACAGACCAAGGTGTTCTTCAAGCGCGACGTGCTGGCCAAGCTGGCCAACCGGCAATACGTGCTGATCAACCTGCTCGAAGCGCCAGCGCTGGCCTTCGTCATGGCCTTCTTCCTGCGGTACTACCGTACCGCACACGGTTCAACGGGGTACGTGTTCCGTCAGAACGAGAACATCCCGCAATTCCTATTCATCGCCGTGATCGTTGCCCTCTTCCTTGGCCTTACCGTGGCGGCCGAGGAGATCATCCGGGATCGCAGGATCCTGCAACGCGAACGCTTCCTGGACCTGAGCCGTACGGGCTACCTCTTGAGCAAGGTCGCGATCCTCTTCGGCATCAGTGCGGTGCAATCGCTGCTTTTCACCGTGGTGGGCGACCTGGTGCTCGGCATCAAAGGCATGCTGATCGTGCATTGGGCGATCCTCTTCAGCACGTCGTGCTTCGCCAACGTGCTCGGTCTGAACATCAGCGCGAGCTTCAACAGCGCCAAGGTGATCTACATCCTGATCCCGGTGTTGATCATCCCCCAGCTGCTCTTCAGCGGCATCATCGTGAAGTTCGACAAGCTCCATCCCTGGTTCGCCAACGAGAAGAGCGTTCCCTGGATCGGCAACGTGATGGCGAGCCGCTGGGCCTACGAGGCACTGGCCACCGTACAATTCGTGGACAACGCCTACGAACGCGGGTTCTTCGATGTGGACCAACGCATGAAGTACGCGAATTGGAAGAAGGACCTGTGGGTGCGAGATCTGAAGGACCGTGTCGGTGAAGTGCGGCGTGCGCTCGGCGATCTCGGGGCCGATGCGGATGCCCGCTTCGACCTGGAACTCTTGCGGAACGAACTGGTGAAGGAGACCCGTGCGCTGAGCGGGTTCGAACTGCCGGCCCTGGAGCGCCTTACGCCGGACCGCGTGGACACGCGCACCCTCGATGAGGTGGATGCCGCGTTGAACACCCTTACCCTGCACTACCGCAAGGCCTACAAGAGCGCCGAACAGGAGAAGGAACAACGGATCGCGGAGATGACCTCGACCCCTGAGCGCAAGACCCGGTACTTCGCCTTGCTGGACGAGAATCGCAATGAGAGCCTGCACGACTTCGCCACCAACAAGAACGATGTGAACGTGATCGTGGAATACAAGGGCGAACTGGTGCGCAAGAGCGATCCGATCTACCTCGAACCCGTTGAGCACGGGTTCTTCGGGGCGCAGTTCTATGCCCCGGGCAAGTACCTGTTCAACGTGCGCATACCCACATGGTGGGCCAATGCACTGGTGATCTGGGGCATGACCCTGCTCCTTGCCCTGGCCTTGGAATTCGACCTGCTCCCCCGACTGGTGCAGCGGTTCAGCAAGGGTTCCGATCAGTAGGCCGCGCTCAGCTGCGGTCGTCCACCTCCTCGATCTGGATCATCTTGAAGGGGATGTTGATGATGGCCTGATAGTCCTCGCCGGCCTCCAGCATGTCCTCGTCATCGGCTTCGTAGTGCCAGAACACGGTCACCTCATTGCCGGTGGCACGAACGCCCTCCAGTTTCTTGAACAGGTCCAGGATGCACTTGCTGGAGCTGGTGTTGAAGTACTCCAGCTGAACGTGCATCGCGGTCCTCGGCTGCGGTGATCGGGCGTACTTGTCCACCCAATCGATCAACGGTTTGTAGAAATCGATGGAGTTCTCCGGAATGGAGCGGCCCTTCAGTTCGAGAAGGCCCGTCACTTCATCGAAGTTCACGGTGGGGGTCTTCTGGTTCCCTTCGATCTTGATCGTTGCCATGGTCAGTTCCCTTGGGTGTTCACGTTCACGTTGAGGCTGAAGAAGGCGCTTTCCGCGTCGTTCGGCACGAAGCCGTACTCCAGTTTGCGGCCGCTCTTCCTTGCGATATCGATGATGCCCAGGCCGGCGCCTCCCTGGCGGCCATACTGACCGTCGGCCAGCGTTTCCATGTAGAACGTGCGCAATTGGTCGCCATCGAGCATGTTCACGCGTTCCAGGTGTTCCTTCAGCCGCTCCACTTCGGCGCCCGCCATGAAGTTGCCGGTGAGCACCTGCCAGCCCTGCACTCCGCGAGCCACCATCAACACGCCCTGCGTTCCCTCGGTCCCGTCAACTGCAGAGGAGGCCCCGTTCCTGGCCTTGTGGTGGTAGAGGTTCTGCAGGCACTCCATGAGCACATTGAACACGCGTTTGCGCAACCGT
>CAZFAW010000391.1:0-2907 GCA_964517015.1 uncultured Chryseobacterium sp. | reverse complement strand
TCGGGCAGTTCCTGGCTGATGAAATGCACGAATTTCCACACCTCCAGCACCTCGCTGATGGGCACTTCGTAGGGCGCATAGGCGGGATTGGTGCTGCACAGCAGCAGGCAGCCCTTGTCCTTCACCTGGTCGTACACCACCTTGAACACGATGCCTTCGTCCTTCGTCACGATGATGTAGGGTTGCCCGTCGCGCAGGGTCTGCCAGTTCTGCACGTACTCCCCCGTTACCCAGGAACCGTCGCTCACGGGCGGCATGCTGTCGCCGCTGATCGGGAAGGTGCGGTACTTGCGGTCCCTGCTGAGGAAGGGCATGTGGAAGGTGGGCAGCACGCTGATGTACTCGGGGTCGGCGTAGCCGGCCGCGTAACCGGCCTTGGCCGCGTGCGGCACCACTTCCACGTTCTCGTTGTTGTCGCGGTCCACCGTGGTGGCCAGCACGCGCAGGCGGCGCCCGTTCATGTCCACATCCCCACCCCGCTCCAGGATCCCCAGCTGGCTTTCGCTCAGCACGGTCAGGTCGTGCTTCAGCAACTTGTCCACGCTCACCTTGTAGTACTCGCTCATGCGGACCAGAAGGTCCAGGTGCGGCTCGGCACTGCCGTTCTCATAACCGCTGTAGCTGGAGCGTTTCACGTCCAGCGCCGTGGCCACTTCCTCTTGCGAGCGGCCGCGCCGTGTGCGCAACAATTTGATGTTGGCGCCGAAATCCACCTTGTTACCCATGTGCCGGAGCGTGTTCCCGGCCAGCAACACGCTGACCGATTATCCGGCACAAATATGACGGATGTTCCGTCGGTTTCCAAACCGGGGATCAGAAATGCAGCGCGATGCCCACGTAGGGCACCCCCAGCGCGAAGAGGTCCTTGAACTCCTTGCTCCACACGAAACCGGCATCGGCGGCGAACTTCCGGTACATGAGCCGGCCGGCATAGCTGTAGAGGCGGATAGGCTCTTCGCCGAAGGGCAGCGACCAGTTCTCGGTGACCACGGCCACCATGCCGCTTACCCGCACCAGGGCGCCGAGCCCGTACAGGGGCTCTTCCGTGAGCCCTTCCCCATAAGCGCCCCAGCCGAATGAACCGGTGAACTGGAGATCGGCGCGGCCAATGGTGAACTGACCGGCGAAGAGGCCGATGTTCTCGAGCGAAGCATCCAGTTCATCGAACGGTGCGGCTTCGCCCAGGTGCGCCCCGATGGCGAAGGCGCCGAGATAGAGCCCATCGCCTACCGCACCGCTGCCGCGCAAGGCGAAGAAGGCGATCGGTTCATTATAGCCGCCCAGGGCACGCACCACGGAGAGCGCCTGGAACCCACCGCCGATCGCGAAGCCGTCCACCGGCGCATAGTAGGCCTGGTGCAGCAGCATGTATGCGGTGTGGTAGTAGCCTTCGCCCTGGTCGAGACGTACGGCGGAAGGCCCCATGAGGTAGTGCGACCCGTGCTGGTTGTCGTCCCAACCGCCCAGGCGGCGGCGCGGCAACAGCGCGTACGAACCGTGCTTGGTCGTGCGCTTCACCCGTTCCCCGAGCGAAGGCCCGCCATCGTGCGCCATCAACGTGGCGGGGGGTGCAAAAGCGAAGAGCAGAACGAAGAGCACGCAAAAGCGCCTCCGCTCCGTGCCTCCACACCACCGCCCCCGCTGGAGCGCTCCGCACCATCGCATGCCCAACAAGACGGACGAGGTGTGAAAGGGTTCGCTGCGACCCCTACCTTATGGACCCGTCGATCGACGCCTTATCCGTCACGCGCAGCACATGCTTCCTCCCGACCAACGCACGATCCTCCACCTCGATCTCGACAGCTTCTTCGTGAGCGTGGAGTGCCTGGCACGCCCGGAACTGAAGGGCAAACCGGTATTGATCGGCGCAGACAGCGACCGCGGCGTGGTGGCCTCGTGCAGTTATGCGGCCCGGCGGTTCGGGATCCGCAGCGCCATGCCCATGCGCATGGCCAAACAGCTCTGCCCCGATGCGATCGTGCTGCGCGGGAACAGCGGTGCCTACATGGACAAGAGCGACGAGGTCACCGAGATCATCCGCGAAAAGGTGCCGCTGTTCGAGAAGACCAGCGTGGACGAATTCTACGTGGACTTCACCGGCACGGAGAAGTTCTTCGGCGCCATGCAACTGGCCACGGAGCTCAAGGCCCACATCGAGAAGCGAACGGGACTGCCCAACAGCTTCGGCCTGTCGATCAACAAGACCGTGAGCAAGGTGGCCACCGACGATGCCAAGCCCAACGGGCAGAAGCGCATCGAACGCGGTACGGAGAAACCCTACCTGGCGCCCAAACCGATCGAGGCCATTCCCGGTGTGGGCGGCAAGACCGCGCACCTGTTGCGCAGCATGGGCGTGGCGCGGATCCAGACCCTACAGGAACTGCCGATCGACCTGATGCAACGCCTGCTGGGCGAACACGGGCCCCTACTGTGGCGCAAGGCCAACGGCATCGACGACAGCCCCGTGATCGCCTGGCACGAGCGCAAGAGCATCAGCACCGAACGCACCTTCGAACGCGACACGATCGATACGGTGAAACTGCACGGCATGCTCACCGCCATGGCCGAGAGCCTCGCCTTCCAGTTGCGCAAGGGACAGAAGCTCACGAGCTGCGTGGCGGTGAAGGTGCGCTACGCCGATTTCGAGACGCACATGAAACAACAGCGCATCGGCTACACGGCCTGCGATCACATCATCCTGCCGATCATCCACGATCTGTTCCGCGCGCTGTACGATCGCCGCCAACGGATCCGCCTCATCGGCGTGCGCTTCAGCCACCTCGTGGGCGGCGGCCACCAGATGGATGCCTTCACGGACACGGAGGAGGCCATGAGCCTCTATCAGGCCATGGACAGGATCCGCAAGCGCTTCGGCGATCGCACCGTGATGCGCGCCAGCGGCATGGA
>CAZFAW010000390.1:0-2916 GCA_964517015.1 uncultured Chryseobacterium sp. | reverse complement strand
TCCAACTGAAAGGCCCTTATGCGTATTGGTGCCACACGCACACGTTCGAGGCGGTACCCGGTGGCGTGCTGATGAAGGACCGTGTCGAATATGCACTGCCGCTCGGCGGCATCGGGCGCTACCTCATGGGCCGGCGCGTTGCGCATGAGCTCGATGTTATTTTCGAGCACCGGCGTCGCGTGCTACAGGAACGTTTCCCCCACCCACAGCCATGACCATCTGGACCATCGTTCCGATCGTGCTCGGCACGTTCGTGGCCATGGAAGGAGTAGCCTGGGCCACCCACAAGTACGTGATGCACGGATTCCTGTGGACCCTGCATCGGGATCACCATAAGAAGGACCACTACGGCTTCCTGGAACGCAACGATGCGTTCTTCCTGATCTTCGCCCTTCCCAGCATGCTCCTCTTCCTGGCCGGTGCGCGCAGCGGGCTCCAGGCCCCCTGGACCTGGATCGGCCTCGGCATCCTGATCTATGGCATCGCCTATTTCCTGGTGCACGAAGTGTTCATCCACCAGCGGATCAAATGGCTCCGCAATGCGCGAAGCGCCTACTTCATGGGCCTGCGTCGCGCGCACAAGATGCACCACAAGCACCTCGGCAAGGAGCATGGCGAGTGCTTCGGCATGTTGTGGGTGCCCATGCGGTATTTCCGTGAAGCGGCCCGGCAATTGAGGTCCGGCGGATCGGGCGCATGAGCACCTATGCCTGGGTGGACCTGGGCGCTTTCGCGGTGCCTTTCCTGGCCAGCTTCCATCCTTCGATCCGCTTCGCGGCACACTGGCGCGCCATCCTGCCGGCGTTGATCGGTATGGGCGCGGTCTTCGTTCCCTGGGACGCGGCCTTCACCCGTGCGGGGATATGGGGCTTCGCACCGGAACACGTGCTTGGTGCGGGGATCTGGGGATTGCCCCTCGAAGAATGGGCCTTCTTCGTGTGCATTCCGTATGCGTGCCTGTTCAGCTACCATTGTGCACGGGTCCTCGGCATGGAGGATCGCGCGCACCTCGCCTGGCCCCGATGGACCGGCGGGACCCTTGCCGTGGCCTTGGTCGTTGTTGCGGCGCTCGTGCCGGGTCGCGCATACACCTGCACCGCCTTCCTCGCGTGCGCGGCATGGTTGCTCTTCACTGGCTTCGTGCAACGCGCACCTTGGCTCGGACGGTACCTCAAGGTCTATGCGATCATGCTGCTCCCGTTCCTCGTGGTCAATGGGATCCTGACCGGCACCGGGTTGGACCGGCCCGTGGTGTGGTACGACAACACAGAGAACCTCGGCCTTCGGATCCTGACCATCCCCGTAGAGGATGTGTTCTACGGGATGTTGATGACGGGACTGGTCACAAGCCTGTACGAGGCACTGCGCGCACTCGATCAGCGGCACGCCTGAACGCCCACGGGAGGCTGGCCGATCGCAGGGCTCAAATAGGGAACGTTCAGCCCCAGCCCACGGATCAAGAGCAGCGCGGCCACCATGGCCATGATCGCCGGTGAGAGCCGACGGAAGGTGGCCCGGGCACGATCGCCCAAGGATGCGCCCGCCACGCGCAAGGCGAACAACGCGGGCAGCGTGCCTGCTCCGAAGAAAGCCATGAATAATGCGCCTTCCACCGCGCCATCACGTGTGAGCGCGAGGGCCAGTGCCATGTAGACCATACCGCACGGAAGCGACCCGTTCAACACCCCCGTGACGAACAGGCCCGCGGCACTTGTACGGCCGAGGCGGCGAGCGAGAAGGCCCCGCAACCGCCCGATGAACGCGTACCACTTCGAGGGCACGGGCAGCCGAAGACGTGGCACGAGCAGGAACATCAAGATCGAAAGGCCCAGGGCCACGCTCAGCGCCTGCTGCGAAGCGGCCAGGCGCAGACCACGACCGAAAGTGCCGAACAGCAGGCCCATGAGCGTGTAGGTGAACACACGCCCGCCGTTCAACCAAAGGGCGTCCACCGCACGGCCCACCCGACCGGAACGGCGCGAGGGTATCGCCAGCGCGATCGGCCCGCACATGCCCAGGCAGTGCGCGCTTCCGCCCGCCCCCAGCACCAGCGCAGCGACCCATCCGGGGTTCATGGCACGATCAGGTCCTGTTGCGCATAGTAGTGCTCACCGTCCATGGTCCATTCCAATTGGGCAACGTACCGCCCTGCGCGCAGGTCGGTGGCGAAGACCATCGAATCCTCGGCCGCTCCCGTCACCACGATGGTGCGATCGGCCTCCGGCGCATTCGGCCGCAGGAGAAGCAGTCGTCCGTTCACCGGGCGGCCATGGATGGCGACCGGGAGATCGATCCGCACCCCGCCGCTATTGGCGATCACGTTCAGTTCACCGCCCAGGCCGCGCGCACGTTGCGTGGCGTCGATGCGATCCTGGTACCGGAGTTCCTGTTCGTAGTAGTTCTCCGCAACGAGCGGTTCCGGGTTCTGTGCGGCACGCACGAGGAACCACGCCATCATGCCCATGAAGGCGATCATGGTCAAAAGCAGTCCTTTTCCCCAGTTCATGCGCCAGGAGGTTTCATGGGTCCAACGAATGCGGTGCTCACCTTCTCCAACAGGCGATCACCGCTGAAGACGCCGATCACCAATTTGGTCTTCATGCCCTGCAAGCTGCTCTTCGGTAGGATCACGAAGAGTTCGCCCTCGCCCAAGGAACCCGGTCCCAGCAGCATGGGCTTGCCCACGAGCTTGATCTCGCCTTCCAGGTTCAAGAGCTCCAAGCGCACGGGCAGCTCATGGTGCGACTTGTTCACCACCTTCAGCGCGTAGAGATTGCTGATCCGCCCGTCCGGCCGGGTCTGGAAGAGCATGCCCGGGGTGCGGAGCACCGTGGTCTCCGTATCGGTGCGCATGACGATGAGCGTGGCGAGGACACCGACCAACAGGGTGAGCACCACGGAATACGCCTTCATGCG
>CAZFAW010000389.1:0-2923 GCA_964517015.1 uncultured Chryseobacterium sp. | reverse complement strand
GGCGAAGGGCACGTTCACATGCACGGGACCGGGCACCGGCAGCAGGGTGGCGTCGATGGCCTCGTTGATCAAGCGGCCGCAATGCCAACGAGCAAGTTCGTCGGTAGGGTTCCGTGGAAGCTGGACGCTGCGCTTCATGTGCAGTGCGAGCACGCCCTGCTGGCGGATCGCCTGGCCTTCGCCCTGATCCACCCATTCCTCGGGGCGGTCGGCGGTGATCACGAGCAGCGGAACGCGCTGGTAGAACGCCTCGGCGATCGCAGGGCCGTAGTTGAGCACGGCGCTGCCACTGGTGCAGATGAGCGCCACGGGCGCGTGCAACTGCTGCGCCATGCCGAGGGCGAAGAAGGCCGCGCTGCGTTCGTCGATCACCTGTAGACAGGCGAGGTCGGGGTGCCTGTTGAAAGCGATCACCAGCGGCGCGCTCCGCGAACCGGGGCTGATCACGGCGTGGCGTACGCCCTTGGCGGCGCAGAGGCGCGCCAGTTCGCTGGCCGAGGAATGATCGCTGGTGCGCATCGCAGCAGGGCCGCGAATCTACCTGCTCGGCCGCAGCGCTTCGATCGGGGATAACAACGTGCGCAGTTTGGCCTCGGTTTCACGCCATTCGGCCTCCGGATCGCTGCCCAGGGTGATACCGCCGCCGGCATGCAGCACCGCGTTCCGACCGCGCTGCTGCAGGCAGCGGATGTTCACGAATAGCCGGGTGCGTCCATCCGGGTTCCAGGGCCCCCAGGCGCCTGCGTAAAGGCCACGGTCGTGCGCTTCGTACATGCGAATGAAGTCCTGCGCCTCCCGGGTGGGCGATCCGCAGACGGCCGGGGTGGGGTGGAGGGCCAGTACCAGCTCGCTCAAGGCGTGACCGGCCAGGTCGGCCGTGATCCGCGTATGCAGATGTTCCACGCCACCGGCATGCAGCACCTCGGGCCGGGTCTGTTGCACCTCACGGACGTGAAGGGCATGCAGGGTGCGCACGATGTGGTCGCGCACCACGGATTGTTCGTGCTGCTCCTTCGTGCCCCACTCCGCGGTGGTTCCTCCCGCGGTGCTGCCGATCCTGGTTCCTGCCAACGCATCGATGGTCACGCGGTCCTCCTCCTCATCAACCAGTTGTTCGGGCGAGATCCCGCACCAGAAGCCGTGTTCCGGGTCGTGGATCAACGCGGCGAACGCGGTCGGATGATCATCGCACACACGTAGGAACAGGTCTTTCAACGCATCGCGCTCCAGGTCCGTGGCGAACGTGCGAGCGAGAACGACCTTTTCGAGATGACCGGTCTGGATCGCCTGGCGCGCCAGGCCGATCAGCCGCAGATGTTCCTCCTTCGGTGTGCTCCCGGGGAGCGCGCCACCGGTGAACGCGGCACCCCGGCAAGCGAGCAATTGGTCCACGTCCGGGTCGATCTCGCCGAAGTACAATTCCACGTCCGACCGGATGTAGGCGACCTGCCGACGATCCACTTGGAAGGGCAGGAGGAGGAACACCTCGTTCAGTTCCCATAGCAGGTCTCCATCGACCTTCTCCAGGGCGGGATCCCGTTGTGCCCAGATCTCCACAGCCTGGCCGGGAAGGCGGAACGCCGCGAAGGTCAGCTCCGAAGCGATGCATTGCGCGAGGGCGCGGGCCAGGGCGGCGTTCCCGGTCATGCGGTGGCGAGGATCAGGTTCGTCAAGCGGCATACCGCGATCAGTGTGCCCTGGTCATCGCGAATGCGGATGTCCCACACGTGCGTGGTGCGGCCTTCATGCACCAGTTCGCCAGTGGCATGTACCGCGCCGGATCGAACAGCGCGAAGGTGGTTGGCGTTCAATTCGACGCCGACCACTGCGCGTGCACCGATCCCTACGATCAATGCCGAGGCTACGCTTCCGAAGGTTTCAGCCAATGCCGCCGTGGCACCGCCGTGCAATTGCCGCATCGGCTGGAAGGTGCGTTCATCGACAGGCATATGGAGCACCAGGCCACCCTGCGCGTTCCGTTCGAATTGCATGCCCAGGGCCTCGGCCAGGGTGCCGGACCGCCAAACATTGGCTTGCGCCAGTTGTTCGGCGCTGAAAACAGGCTGCGATCCCGTTGCGGACATCGTGCGAAGGTAGACCCTTGCCATCTTCGCCATGGCGCACGCCCATGGACCGGAAGATCCGATTGCTGTTGGTGGAGGATGAGGAGAACCTGCGCTCCTCGTTGAAGCTCAATTTCGAGCTGGAGGGATACGACGTGACAGTGGCAGCGCGAGGCTCGGAAGCCCTCGATCGGATCCGCGGGGCGCGCTTCGACGGGATCGTGCTGGACGTGATGCTGCCCGATCTTGACGGATTCGCCATTTGCGAGACCATGCGCGTGGAGGGGAACCGCACGCCCGTGCTCTTCCTTACTGCACGCAGCACGCCGGCCGATCGCATTCGCGGGCTGCGCTCCGGCGATGATCACCTGGGCAAACCGTTCGAATTGGAAGAGTTGCTGCTTCGGGTGGGGAAGTTGGTTTCCAGGGCTTCGGGGCACGATCCGGCCCGGCCCCGGGTGCGGCGGTTCGGGGGGAACGAAGTGGACCTGGGTGCGTTCCAGGCGGTGGGGCGCGATGGCCGCACGCATCACCTGAGCGACCGCGAAGTGAAGTTGTTGCGCCTGCTCATGGATCGCGAGGGCCAGGTGGTGCGTCGGGAAGAGATCCTGGAGAAGGTCTGGGGCTACGACGTCTTTCCAAGCACGCGCACCATAGACAACTACATCGTGGCGCTCCGCAAGCTATTCGAGGCCGATCCCAAGGCCCCTCGCCATTTCGAAAGTGTCAGGGGGGTGGGCTACCGCTTCGTCGGGTAGAAGAAAATTCGGGGCGCTGGCAACCCTTTTCCCGTCCCTTCGTCTTGGTATCGGCCAGCAACCATCCGGCTGCTGGTCTGGTTCCATCAAATCCTTGCAGGT
>CAZFAW010000388.1:0-2925 GCA_964517015.1 uncultured Chryseobacterium sp. | reverse complement strand
GCACGGGATGGAACCGTCGCTGGGTGAATCCGGATGAGATCCGGCTGAATTTCAAAGGTGCCTGCAGGAACGCTTTGCGCAGGCTGTTTCCCTCGGCATCGAAGTATTCGCTGTGCGCGCTATCCGTCGGGGCGAACCGGTAACCGCTCTTCACCTCGTCACCGCTCTCGTAGCGCACCGCCACCACTTCCGGTTCACCGTAGCGTTCGCCATCCACGGTGCGTTCGTTGTACACCACGCTGAAACGGTCTCCTTTCTGGATCCGGTAGAAGTCCACTGTCCAGGCGAAGATGTCGGAGAGCTTCATGGCCAGCATCGGATCCCCGCCCGCAGCGGTGATGTCGTTGTAGAGCGCGCCGCTCACCGTGCACGTCAGGCTCCGCTCCGCGGTATGGATCGGCCTCCGGCCCTCATGCACGGACAACGGCTCCAGCCCGAACACGATGTGCTCCACGGCATCCACCTCGTACACGAACCAATGCGCCTTGTGCGAACTGTCGTCGCTGAAGATGAAGGCGTACGGATGGCCCGCGCGCATCCGCCGTACATCGAAGGCGGGTGCGGCAAGGCGCACCAGGCTGTCGATCGCTTGTGCCGTTAGGCCGTGTACCGCGAGCAGGTCGCCGAAGGTGCTGCCGCTCTTCACCTTCCCCTGCTCCAGCACGAACCCGGAGAGCGGGATGCCGTAGGCGCTGGGAGGTGCGGGCACGGTGTCTTCGATCACCAGCGGTGGATCGGGCACGTATTCTTCGCGTGGCCGGACATCGGTGCTGAGCAGCACCAGGCCGCCGGCCGCTGCGCCCGTTGCAAGCAGGGTGATCTTCTGCCAGCCCTTCATCTTCAGCAAGAAAGCACAAGGCCCCGGAGGTAACGCCGGGGCCTTGCGCGGGATTATCCCTAGCGCGCTGTTAGTCCTCCTTCGCGATCGGGTTGGCAAGCCCTTCGTAGTCGCTCAGTTCCATCTTGATCGAGCCCACCAGCACCTTGGCCTGCGCGAGCACCGGCACATGGTTCGGGTCGTCGGTCACCCACACGTTCAGGTCGTCGTTGGTCTTGAACACACGGCCTTCCTGCACCACCGGCTGGAATTTCAGGCAGCGGTACCGGCCGCTCCGGAGCTTGATCGTCTCCTTTCCGATGTACCGCATCTTCAGTGGCCAGTACGCATCGTCCATGAAGCACTCGATGGTGAACTCGTCGCCCTCCTTCGCGTTCGTGTAGTCGATGGTGCGCGCATAGTAGAAGGCGCTCAACATGTCCTGCACGTTTGCCGGCACCGCGTGCGTGGCCTCCTTCTGCGTCTTCACCTGGCGCTGGTGCTGCAGGTACAGGTAGTCCTGGCTGAATTCGTAGCCGCCTTCGCTCACGCGGCGGATGAACACCCAGGGGAACACACCGGCTTCGTCGAAATAGGTCTCGTAGCGGTCGTCCACCTTGTAGAAGGCACTGAACGCGCCCAGGCTGCGGCCCTTGCCCACGGCATGCAGCACCTTGCGGCCCTGGATCTCCTGTTCGCTCTGTTGCAGTTCCAGGGTGGCTTCGCCGGCGTTCACGAAACCGTAGTGCAGCACGTACGTCAGTTTTTCACCCACCTGGAACGCGTGGTGCTTCAGGTTGCGCAGGGGGTGGTTGGTGCGGGCCACCTCGTCGCTGCCGGCGGGTCGGCCGCCTTGTGCGAACGAGAACGTGATCAGCGCGGCACCGACGGTGAAGAGGGCGGTCTTGCGGGTCATGTCCGCCCACGGGCAAACAAGGTGCCGATCCATGGGGTTCAGACCACGATGTTCACGATCCGTTTCGGCACCACGATCACCTTCTTGGGCGCCTGGCCTTCAAGGCGTTTCTGCACCTCGGGGTTCGCCAGCACCCGGGCCTCCACCTCCTCCTTGCTCAGCGCAACCGGGAATTCCAGTTGCAGGCGGGTCTTGCCGTTGAAACTGATCGGGTAGCTGAAATGGTCCTCGGCCAGGTGTGTAGCGTCCCATGACGGCCAGGGTGTCTGCGTAACCGAGGTGGTGTGCCCAAGGGCCTCCCAGAGTTCTTCCGCCACGTGCGGGGCAAAGGGCGCCAGCACGATCACCAACGGCTCCAGTACCGCACGCTTGTCGCACATCAACGCCCCCAGCTCGTTCACGGCGATCATGAACTGCGCCACGCTGGTATTGAAGCTCATGCGCTCGATGTCCTCCGTCACCTTTTTGATCGTGGCGTGCAGGACTTTCAGCTCAGCCTTCGTCGCCGGTTCCTCGGACACCTTGAAGCCACCCTCGCCGCCACCGCCTCCTTTCCCTTCCGCATGGAACAGGTTCCAGAACTTCCGGAGGAAGCGGTAGGTGCCTTCGATGCCGTTGGTGTCCCAGGGCTTGCTCTGCTCCAAGGGGCCCAGGAACATCTCGTAGAGCCGCAAGGTGTCCGCGCCGTACTTCTCAATGATGTCGTCGGGGTTCACCACGTTGAACTTCGACTTGGACATCTTCTCGACTTCTGAATGGCACTCATATGGACCTTCTATCATCGAGACTGCTGTCGTATACGGGCTTTGGCTGTTGTCATAATTCCATTTAGCGTATGACGCGAGGTCCAAATGTCCCTTTTCATCAACTAGTGAAATATGTACGCGTTTCTCACCAGACGATGTTATTCCATGCTTGTGAACTCTAATGCGGCCGGTGTGTCCTGGATGCTGAGCGTGAATCTTCTCAGTGATCCGCACTAGGTAGTCATCGACCTTTTTCAAAGCCGCTGGCCGCAAGGCATCCGAACTGAGCTCTTGATGAAGCTCCCTTGGAATAAGCACCCCTGGACTCCATTCCAGCTGTATTCCTGGATATGGATTGTCCCCGGGGCCAGAATTGTCCGCATAAATATGCAGGTCATAGACGAATCGGCTAACCCCCTGGATCATCCCCTGGTTCACAAGCTTCT
>CAZFAW010000387.1:0-2926 GCA_964517015.1 uncultured Chryseobacterium sp. | reverse complement strand
GCAACGGCCAGGGTCAGCAGGGTAAGGGTCCTTTTCATGAAGAGGTCGAGGTTCGGTTCGCTACAAGGTGGCGCCAAGATAGAACCGCCCTGCGTCGGATCCGGATCCCCGCGCCGCACCCGGTGGCTCCGGATCACGGTACGGTCGGTACGGGGGCTGGAACGGCGTCAGGAAGAGCATCTTCGTCCCTCAGCGGCCATGGGTTCTCCGGTCCGACCGTTCACGTTGCTCGCCTTCGGCGTGCCCACCCTCCTGGCGGTGGGGCTTGCCTGCATGGGCTTCGATGGCCTTTACGGGCAGGATGCCTACGGCTATCTGCGCCAGGCGCTCGCCTTCCCCGGACCGGCAGGGTCGGGCACCACGTTCCCGGAGGGCTACCCGGCGATCGTGGCGATCCTGGGTCGGGCCATCGGTGGTCCCTTGATCGCGGCCCGTTGCGTGTCCGTGCTTTCCCACGCGGCCGTGGCGTGGATCCTTTTCACGCTCCTGGGCCGGGCGTTCCCGGCCGCGGATCGCAAGGCCCTCGCTTGCCATGCCGTGTGCTCGGTGTCCCTTTCACCCTTCTTGTTGCGATCCTCGCAAGTGGTGATGGCCGATGCCTGGTGTCTGTTCCTGCTAATGGCCGCTTTCGCGTGCCTGCTTCGTGTGCGGGAGGTGCCCGGGCCGAAGTGGGTGTTCGCGACCACCGTTGCGCTTGCCGGTGCCTGCTGGGCGCGGTACGCCGCCGCCCCCCTGGCGCTGGTCTTTGCGGCCGCCTTGGTGCGGTATGCCGTTCGCAGTTCGAAGGCCAAGGCCCTCTGGCCCCTGTTGCTAACCGCGATCGTGCTTGCCGTCCTCGTTCCTCGCGAAGCGGTGCATGCTGCGCTCGAGCACCCCTGGTTGCGCGAGTGGTCGCCGGTGAACGCGTTCCGCCGTCGTTTCGTCACGGCCGACGGCCTTGCACAGTACACCTTGCCCAATGTGTTCCATGTCGCCAAGGTGCTGGTCCATCCCGGGTTCCTTACGCTGGGGCCGCTGCTGCTGCCGTTCGTGCGGCGCGCCGATCTCCGGCTCCCGATCGTGCGACTTGCCGTGTGTGGTGCGGCCGTGTACCTGGTGTTCCTGATGGGGCCGCCCTACCAGAACGACCGCTTCCTGTTGCTCGCGCAACCTTTCCTCGCGCTGGCCCTGTTCCCGGCCTTCCTCCGCCTGCACGCGAGGCTCGTAGCCTTGGGAAGGAAGCCCGTTCGGCTCCTCGGCGCCGTGGCGGTGCTGCAACTGGTCCTCTTGGTGCCGGCCATGCGCGGCTACCTGCGGCACAACGCAGTGGAGCGCCGCATCGCACAAGCGGTGAACGAGCGGCCCGAGCGGGTCGTGTATGCGTTCGCCGTATCCGGAGCCTTGCGCGTGCGCTGCGCGGACCGCAGCGTGCACGAGCTCTGGGGTGCGCCCGTGGAGCACTTCGAGGCGGGTGCGTTGGTGGTGTTCAACCCTACGGAATTCGCACGGCAATGGGAGGGGATGGATCCGATGTTGAACTGGCAGCAGGCGCTGGATCACGGGGCCACACGCCTCATGGACTGGCCCGATGGATGGGTCCTGGCGCGACTGCCCGGTCCGTGATCAGGACTTGCGTGCCAATGCGCGGAACAACCCCGGCAACGAAAACAGGAACCAGGCGGCTTCGAGGATGATGAAGCCCCATTGCACCGCACGCACCGCATCGATCAACAGAAGCAACGAGCCGAGCGCGTTGAAGAGCAGGTAGAGGAGCGAATCGCCCTTGATGCGGCCCGTCTGCGATAGCGCATAGGCGATCAGGAGCAAGGCCGCACCGGCGAGCTGGGGAAGTTGGTCCATGCGGGCGGCAAGGTAGGATGCGCCCCATCCGCACACGGTACCTGCTACATTCGCGCGCCTTTTCAGCGTACAATGGGTCTTCAATGCGGGATCGTCGGTCTTCCCAACGTGGGGAAGAGCACCTTGTTCAACTGCCTGAGCAATGCCAAGGCACAGGCGGCCAACTTCCCCTTCTGCACCATTGAACCGAACGTGGGGGTGATCACCGTGCCCGATGCCCGCCTGAACAAGCTGGCCGAACTGGTGAAGCCCCAGCGGATCGTGCCCACCACGGTGGAGATCGTGGACATCGCCGGGCTGGTGAAAGGCGCGAGCAAGGGCGAAGGCCTCGGCAACCAGTTCCTGGGCAACATCCGCACCTGCGATGCGATCCTGCACGTTCTGCGGTGTTTCGACGACCCCAACGTGGTGCATGTGGACGGCAGCGTGAACCCCGTGCGCGACAAGGAGGTGATCGACACCGAGTTGCAGTTGAAAGACCTCGAAACCGTCGAGGCGCGCATCAGCAAGATCGCCAAGCAGGCCCAGACCGGCGACAAGGACGCGCGCAAGCGCATGGACCTGCTGGAGCGCATCAAAGGCGTGCTGATCAAAGGGTTGAGCGCGCGTGCCGCGATCGAAGCCAACGACGACCCGGAGATGGTGCGCGAACTGCAACTGCTCACCACCAAGCCCGTACTGTACGTGTGCAACGTGGACGAGAAGAGCGTGAAGACGGGCAACGCCCACGTGGATGCCGTGAAGCAGGCCGTGGCCCCGGAAAAGGCACAGGTGCTGGTGATCGCCGCCGCCATCGAAGCGGAGATCGCCGCGTTGGACACCCCCGAGGAACGGGCGATGTTCCTGGCCGACATGGGCCTGGACGAACCCGGTGTGAACAAGCTGATCCGCGCAGCCTACCAGTTGCTTCGGCTACAGACCTATTTCACCGCGGGTGTTCAGGAGGTGCGTGCATGGACCATCCACGAGGGCGACACCGGACCAAAGGCCGCCGGTGTGATCCATACCGATTTCGAGAAAGGCTACATCCGTGCCGAAGTGATCGGCTTCGACGACTATGTGACGCTCGGCAGTGAGGCCGCGTGCC
>CAZFAW010000386.1:0-2931 GCA_964517015.1 uncultured Chryseobacterium sp. | reverse complement strand
TGAAGTCGCGCGCCACGGCCTCGGCGGTGAGGCCCATGCCCCAGTAGTACGTGGGGTTCGCCTTGCCCACCTTGGCGTTCGGCACGATGCGCCAGCCGCCGAAGGGGATCGGGCTCATGCACTCCACACCGCCGGCGACGATCACGTCGGCCTGCCCGCTGTGGATCTTGGCCGCGGCAATGGCGATCGTCTCGCTGCCGCTGCTGCAATAGCGGTTCACCGTCATGCCCGGCACCTTGTCGGTGTTCAGGCCCATCAGGCTGATCATGCGACCCACGTTCAGGCCCTGCTCGGCCTCGGGCGTGGCGTTGCCCACGATCACGTCGTCCACCTGCTCGTTGCGCAGTGCGGGCACTGATCGCATGAGGTGTTGCACTACTCGTGCAGCGAGATCATCCGGTCTGGTGAACCTGAACTTTCCACGGGGCGCTTTTCCTACTGCGCTTCTGAATCCGGCTATGATGTAAGCGTTCATTGGTGTGTGTGCTTTTTTGGGCGTGCCCCTCGGCCAAATGCGCCTCGGGTCGGGCTATCCGCTACAAGTCCTCGCGGCGATGACGCCGCTCCGGGCTTTCCGCTTCTATCCCTCACGCGAAGTGCATTATGCTTTCTTCTTACCAGTCGGCGCATTGTTGCATTGGTTGTAGAAGTATCTCCCGTAGACGGTCAGGGTGAAATCGTCCGATTGGCTGTAAGTGGCGTAGACCGACAACTCGAGGTTGTATGCCTTCCCACGATCAGGGTCATCCTCATCATGAACTTCTGATCCACTGTCTTCTATGTCGATTTGTGGGTCATCATACCTGAGCAGGCCTAGCGCGGTCAGGTTGTCGACGCAGATTTTTGCGAACTCCTGGGTCAAGCCGAATTCCTTCTTGACCTCATCGAAGTCAAGCACCACGCTATCGAGTCGCACTTCTTCCAACGTCTTGTACACGTTGTACTTTCTTTTCTGGCTATCGTCGTACAGCTTCTGCCGCTCTGAAGTGAACTGATTGAAGGCAAAGTCGAAGACCTGTGCTTCGAGAGCGGAAAGGCTGGATAGCGTCTTAATCAGTTTGGGCTCCAATCCAGAAGCCGGAGTGGAAGCAATGTTCGCAATCAAATTGGCCCACTTGTCCTGAAGCAGTTCGTCCTCCTCAAGCGATGACTGCTCAAGGAGCGGGACCAAGGTCTTCATGTCCAGACCTCGAGCTTTGAGGTTGTTCTTCTCGAGGAGATCCACGGTCTTGTTGAAAATCACCACTTGGTTCTTCATACGCCGATGGCGAACCTTATCCGCGAACATCTCGCCGACTTCATTTGCGGCAGGTCCGAAGAGAGTTTTCGCCAGTTCAGTCGCCTTATCGAGAATCTGTTTGGGCAGATTCAGGTCCTTGATGATATCGCCGACTTCACTTAGGGAAGATGGCTTCTCGGTGTTCATGGCTCAAACGGCTTTGTTCATGTCAATGTCATATCCACTACTCTTCAATTCTTTGGCGAGCTTCAATTTCCAGTCGGTGTGCATAGAGACGTAAACCACGCCGTCGATATCTCCTGGAGTTTCGACGTCTCCCTTGACCAAGGCGCAGACGTTCTTCCTGCCGATTTTGCCAATTAGATACCCGTGCTCGAAGACAACATTCTGTCTAGCACGATCGCGCAGTACATCTTCTTCACCCTTGAGGGCGCCAACATCACAAGGGGTGTATAGCACGATGGCGAAGCCAACGTTTGAGTACGCCTCAATCTTCTCAATGATCGTTCTGCCGGAACTGGCTTGCTCGTGAAGGATGATGGGATTGAGGTCTAGTCTCTCGACAAAGCGTGCAACTTCTTGCTTGACAGCCTCATCATGGCCATGAACAATGAAGACCTGAGTCGTGTCCAGAACAGGAGCGCCCTGAGGAGGTTGCGGCACCAATGCACTTGGAACATTCGTCCTGAGGAGGTCTACCTTGTCCCGGAGCATCTTCAAGTTCTCGATCTTCTGTTTGAACACATCAATGAAACGCTGGAGTGCTTCTTCTGGAGTGCGTCGAAACACGATGCCGCCAGACCATTCACCAATTCCACTGTATCGGCCTTGGTACTCATTGTATGGATCGTTGAATGAAGCCTTCAGGAGTTCCAAATTGTAGTCATGCCAAGCGTGGTATTCCGTGTTGACCCGTTCGTAGTCGGTCCGGTTCCGGAATGATGCAAGAATGTCCTCGCCTTTCTGAATACGGTCCTGAAGCTCACCACGAAATGCCTCACGACTCTTGATCAGCGCAGTTGGCTCCACCGGAACCGCAGGCTTTGTTGTTCTTCCCTTGGCCATATGTCTCTAATTCCTTAAAACCTTCCCACTGGTGATGATCGACTGCAACCGCTCCAAGGTCTTCCGTTGCATGCACAGTTCCAGGAAGGTCTTCCGCTCCAGGTCCAGCAGGTATTGCTCGCTCACTTCGGTAGGCTCCGACAGGTCGCCGCCGCAGAGCACGTGCCCCAGCTTCTGCGAGATCAACGTGTCGTGCTCGCTGATATAGTTGCCGCTTTGCATGCTGTTGGCGCCCACGTAAACGATGCCCAGCCCTTCGCGGCCCAGCACCTTGATGTCCTTGCGCATGGGCGGCTTGGTGTAGCCGCGCTCCCAGAGGTCGAGGGCGCATTCCTTGGCGTAGGCCAGCTGGTGCGCGCGGCTCACGATCACCTCGTCGGTGCCGCGGCGCAGGTAGCCGAGGGCGAAGGCCTCTTCGCCGCTGGTGCTCACCTTGGCCTGGCCGATGGTGAGGAAGCGCTCGCGCAGCGCGTTGATGCGGATGTCGCCTTCCTTCAGTTCATCGCTGAGGCGCAGCGCGAATTCCTTGCTGCCACCGCCGCCGGGGATCACGCCCACGCCGAATTCCACGAGGCCCATGTAGGTCTCGGCGTGCGCCACCACCTTGTCCGCGTGCAGGCAGAGCT
>CAZFAW010000385.1:0-2945 GCA_964517015.1 uncultured Chryseobacterium sp. | reverse complement strand
TTCTACAGCCCGCCACCGGGCGAGTTGGCCTGCCGCTCCTGCTTGCGGGCCTGTTTGTCCTGCCGGCGCTTCTGCCGGTCCACTTCCTTCTGCCGCTTGTTGAACGATTGTTTGGATCGGGCCATGGGGGGATCGATGCGTTAAACGGACAGGGGGCCGGGGTGTGCCGTACGCCCCAGTTGCCGCAGGCGCCGCACGTGCGAGGCCAGGGCGGCCCGCAGCGTGGGCTTCACGTTGTAGGGCAGGCCGAACTCTTCGGCCGTGCGCTGCACAATGGCCGCGATGCGCGGGTAGTGCAGGTGCGAAACGGCGGGGAACAGGTGGTGCTCCACCTGGAAGTTCAGCCCCCCGGTGTACCAGGTGAGCAGGCGGTTGCGCGGCGCGAAATCGGCGGTGGTGAGCAGTTCGTGCACGGCCCAGTCGTGGCCGATCACCCCGTGCGCATCGGCCAGGGGCTGCCGCGCGCCTTCCACCACGTGCGCCAGCTGGAACACCGTGCCCAGGATCACGCTGCACGTGAAGTGCATGAGCACGAAGCCCAGCAGCACCTGCCACCAGGTGAAGGGGGTGAGCAGCAGCGGCAGCCCGATGAAGAGGAAGAGGTGCGCCAGCTTCACCAGCACCATCACGCCCAGGTCCACCGGCAGGCTGCGGCCGGCATAGCGCGCATCGCCGGTGCGCGCCACGCGCAGCAGCGAGTTGAAGTCGTTGCCCAGCTTCACCAGGGTGAGCAGGCCGTAGAAGAAGAAGGAGTAGAGGTGCTGCAGGCGGTGTACGCGCCACAGGGGGGCGTGTTCGCTGAAGCGCAGCAGATCGGGCGGGTCTATGTCCTGGTCCACGCCATCCACATTGGTGTGGGTGTGGTGCGCGCCGTTGTGCTGGATCTTCCAGGTGAAGGCGTCGCTGCCCAGCAGGTACATGCTGCCGCCCAGCAGGTCGTTCACCCAGGAGCGGCGCGAGGTGGCGCCGTGCAGCGCATCGTGCATCACGCCCATGCCCACGCCCGCCATGCCCGCGCCCATGAGCAGCACCAGCGGCAGGGCCGCCCAGGCCGGCATGGGTACCCCCAGCAGCACCGCCAGCGGGGCCAGGAACAGCAGCAGCATGGCCGCCACCTTCCACAAAATGCGGGGCCCCGCCTTGGTGTGCAGGCCCTCTTCCTTGAAGGAGGCCTGCACGCGGGAGCGCACCGCGCTGGCGAACGAACGTTCGTGTTCCGGGCCTATGTAACGGGGCGGTTGTGCGATCATCCTGTTCCTCCACGCGCCGCCACGGTGTGCCTGCGCGGTTGTGTTCCTCCCGTAGAACGGTTCGCACGGCCGCCACAGCGGTGGCCCTGCCACTTCGGGATCACGATCGGAGGAACGGAATGCGCGAGCACGCCGTCTTCGGAACTCCCGGCGAGTGAGACCGGGCCTGGGCGAAAGATACGCGGCGGGGAATGGGACGCCAGTACACCACGAAGCCCCGCCGGTTCGGCGGGGCTTCGCAACAGGAACGGGGAAAGGGTCAGTGCGTGCAGCTTGCGTTGCAGGTGTGGCCTTTCTCGCCGCAGGCGTAGGCGTGCACATCGCCCTTGCAGGCTTCGGTGCACACGTGCGTGCGACCCTTCTTGCCGGCGTGGCGGCCCTGGGCATCCGCTTCGGCCGTGCCCTTGGTGCAAGCCTCGCCCTCCTTCTTACCGGCGCAGCAGGCATGCGGCGCGGCGCCCGCGGTGCTCGCGCACGCGGCGGTGCAGGCATGGCCCTTTTCGCCGTGGGCGTAGGCATGGGCCTCCGGCGTGCACGCGGCGGTGCACACGTGCTCCCGGGCATCGGCCGTGGCGGTGGTAGTGGTGGTTTGGGCGGTGGCGGCGGTGCCCAGCAGGGCGAAGGCGGCCAGGATCATCAAGTGCTTCATGGTGCGGGGTTGCGCGGTGCAAAGGTGGGGCTTTCGCGAGCCGATCGCCTGCCGATCGAGAGGCTGGTTTCCACAGGCCCCGACCCAACGCACGAAGCCCCGGCTTCGCTCCGTACGGAGGTCCACCGGGGCTTCTGCGAACAGGGGCGTTCAGGCGGCGGCCATGGCGCGGCAGGGTTCGCTCATGCTGGTTTCGCCGGCGGTGCCGATCGCCGTTACGGCGAACCAGTAGAACGTACCGGGCGCCAGGCTATCCACTGCGAAGCGGCTCTTGCTGGTCACCCCGATCAGTTCCCACTTGAACGGATCGTTGCTGGTGCTCATGTACACGTGGTGCATGTCGGCGCCGTATTCGCGCGACCATTTCAGGCTCACGCGGCCGCTCATGTCCGTTACGCGCGTGCCCAGGTTGGTCGGCGGGGCCAGCTCGCCGATCGGGCCGCCGCGCTTCACCACCTCGAACCCGCTGGTCAGGATCGTGTCCGCATCGCCGGCCGATGCGGTTTGCACGTACCCCGCCAGTTGCTTCACCACCGCACGCAGCGCGCGATCGGCCACGCGGCGCTCCTGGTGTTCGGTGGGCCCGGCGTTCTTTTCCACGGCGGCGTTGGCGGCCACCAGGGCGTCGATCGCCGTTTGCACCGCCGCCAGTGCGGGCACCGGCGCGGGGTACTTGGCGTTGCCGGTCAGGGAATCGTGGATCCCCTGGGCTTTGGCTACGAGCTCCGTAGCAGAGAGGGAAACGATCCCCATTTTCACTGTGCTCATTGTTTCCGGGGCCTATTGGAGGCGGGACCCCACGCATGGTTAGGGCCCTTGGTACTGCGCGGGCCCGCCACAGGTGGCGGCACGGCCCCTGGCAGGTGCTCCAGGGGGGCCTTGGGTATTCCTACAAGGGGCAGGTGCACCGCCTGGCCCTCAGGGCCCGCAAGGCCGCACCTCCGGGCAGAAGCGCAAAAAAGCAGGGCCGGGTCACGGCCACTCTGGGCAAGAATTCCAAAAAGCAGGACCGGGTCGCGGCCACTCTGGGCAGGAATTCCAAAAAG
>CAZFAW010000384.1:0-2968 GCA_964517015.1 uncultured Chryseobacterium sp. | reverse complement strand
GGATCTTACATGGGGCCCCGGCCTTTCTCCCGCCATGCGGGCTTTTTGCGCGCTTCACGACTTGCTCACACACACATAGTTCCGGCATAGTCTCGCGTTCACGTTGGCTTGGGAACCTTGCCCGCGCATGCCGCATCTCCCTGCTCCCTCCCCACGGGCCGTGCCCTCGGACCGTGTGCGCAGCGCGTTCATCTGGGAATTGAACGAGCGCGGCGGCTTGCTTCGCGAGGACGGTGCGGTGCTCCTGGAAATGACGCTCGGGACCGATGGAACGACCTGGTTCAACTCGGGGCTGGAGCAATGGGCGGTGCGCGACAGGGGCTTCTGGAACCCACGCACCGAAGTGGTGAACCAGGACCGGATCGTGGCCGAACTGGTGCGCCCCTTCTTGGGGTCGAAGGCAAGGATCACGATCGGCGACCGGAGCTACTTCTGCAAGCTCACGAACGCACCCCTTGTCCGACTTTCGGTGCACAACAGCGGTGGCGTGGAAGTCCTCAACTATGCGATCCAGGCGGTACCTCGGCCGGAAACGGTGTTCGAAGTGCGCAATACCTGGACCCTGCGTGCGCACCTGCTGCTCTTGATCATGCTCGGACAACATGCGTTCAGGGGGATCCGTACCGAGTACATGTCCAGCGAAAGCGGGAGACCGGATCTGGACACGTTGCGCGATCGCTCGGTTCAGCGAACTTCCTGAGCGGCCCTGGCCTTGTCCATGTGCCTGCGCAGCACGTTCACTGCAGCGCCCACCCGGCGCGCCACGGAATGCAGCAGTTCGTTTTGCCGATCCTCGTCCTTGTTCACGAGCAACCCACCGAGCAACGTGCTCAGACCACCGAAGAGCAGTCGCTTCATGAACGTGGGCCGGGTGGAGGCATAGAGCGAGCCCAATGCGGTCAGCGTCGAGCCGTTCACCTTCCCGTGAAGCAGCCCCGAGAGTTTCCGGTAGGGCCCCCAACTGTGCAGGGCATCACTGGCGGCATCGCGCAGCAGGGCTCCGCGCGCATGGCGGTCCTGCAACAGGTCCCAATGCGTGGCAAGGCGTTGGGCGGCGGCATCGCGCCGCATGCGCGCGGCATCCCGCGTCGTGCGGAATGCTTGCAGGTCGGTGAACTCAGAGGCCATCGGTCAGTTGGTTGATGCGTCCGATCACGAATCGATCACGGCCGAGCAGGTTCCACCAAAGCAAGAATCCGGCTGCCAGGATGACGTACAGCATGCCCACCAGTGCGAAGCCGAGCGGCAATGATGACAGGTGTTCGCCCAACCACCACGCAAGCGCGAAGCTGAGGAGGATCAGCGCGATGGAGCAGGCCAGCCCCGTCACCCCGAAGCGAACGGCGCCTGCCATCAGGTTGCTCGCCTTCTCCGCACCGTTCAACACGACCAACCGTTTCTCTGCTGCCACGTACTCCTTCGCGTCGTTCACGAGGTCCTTGGCGAACGTGCTGAAGTCGAGCGGCTGGTCGTCGCGACCCTGCGCGTGATCGGTCGGGTGGGGTTCCATGTTCCGGGTTTCGGTCCAATGCCGGTCAAGAACATTGCCACGGGGAGGGTACCTGACGCGATGGGCGATGGACACAACTACGGGGCGGGCGTGCCACGGAAACGGGGAAAGGACGCACGGTCTTGATCGCTGCGCGAAGGCACGAAGCCCTGGATCCCGGTCCACAGCGGGAACGGCTCCCGTTTTGGCGGGAACAGGAAAACAACGGTACCATGATCAAGAACCTGCATTTGGCCGCACTGCTGGGCGGTGCGTTGCTGTTCGGCGGTTGCCGGACCGATGGACCGGGCGATCCCGGTACCATGGATCGGAAAGTGGACGATGCCTTGAGCGACCTCCAAAAGGAGAAGGAGGATGCGACACGGGAGTTGAGGAAGGTGCGCGAGGACATCGCCGTGGAACTGGCGAAAGCCGCGGAGCACTTGAAGGACCCGTCGCTCGCGCCGGTGGAGCGCACCCGGTGGGAGGAGGTCCGCAAAGAGGCGAAGGAACAAATGGAGCGGCTGGATCGCAGCCTGAAGGATGTGGACAGCGCCACGGCGGAAGCATGGAGCGATGTGAAGCGCGCCGCTACCGATGCGGTGCGATCCACGCGTGATCGGTTCAAGCGCCAGGCGGAGAAGATCGACCGTAAGACGGACGCCGACGCGGACGACGACGGTCATTGATCCTGAACGTCTCCGCCCGGTCGGGCGGAATTCCGGTGGGCGGGTCGTGCACTGCGGTGTGCGGCCCGTTCCCGTTCGTGCGCGACGGATCGGCGCATGTTGGCAGGATCCCTTCGGCGGCATGAAGCTTGACGACCCCACCAGGACCACAGCATCGAACGATCAACCCCATACGGACATGTCAACGAAAAACACACTGGCCATCGCGCTCACGGCACTCGCAGCGGGTGCCGCGTTGGGCGTTCTGCTCGCACCGGCGAGCGGCAAGGAAACGCGCAAGAAGTTGAAGCAGAAGGGCAACGACCTGCGGGATCGCTTCTCGGACCTGCTGAAGGAAGGAGAAGCGCTCATGGAGGAAATGAAGGGCGAGGCCGACCGGATGGCCGCTACGGCCCGCGATGCCGCGGCGCATGCGAAGCAGAAGGTGGAGGACGCCACCAACAGTGCACGCGGCGCTGCCAATGCGGCTTCGCGCGGTTGACCTCCACCCCGTTCAGGGAGCCCCGGTGCACGCTGTTGCACCGGGGCTTTTCGTTCCCTCCACTTCGATCGTGACGGAACCGGAATGGAAGGTGGCCATCGTTCCACACGATCGTTGAAGGTATACCTCGATCCAGGGATCCGCTCACGCACGGAACTCCGCTTCCCGTGTTCGCGACGCTTATGGCCATCGCGCAGGAGAACATCAAGCGCCTCTTCGAACCGTTCTACAGCGGTCGTTCCGGAGGGTTGGGCCTCGGGCTCACCACCACGCGGAGCATCCTGAACAGCCACGGCATCCACTTCGATG
>CAZFAW010000383.1:0-2973 GCA_964517015.1 uncultured Chryseobacterium sp. | reverse complement strand
GCGCTTGCGCGTGAACGGGCGGGAGGTATTGAGGAGGGTGATCAGGGAGTGAGGTTCGCTACAATGCTAGCTCGGATCCACTCGTTGGGGCAAAGCCACCGTTCCCCGTTCGCCGAGGTGCATTCCAGCAACTATTGCGAACTTCAGCAACATGAAGACCTTTTTCGCTCTCGGTTTACCTCCTTGGGCGATCGCGCTTTTCGCTACGACGAACACTGGCTTTGCGCAGACCTGGGAGCAACTTAACGGGCCCTACGGCGGGAATGTGACGTGTATTACTATCGACTCTGCCGATAAAATCTTCCTTGGAACCCCAAGCGGTGGTGTGTTCCTCTCCCTGGACCACGGTGATACGTGGGAGGCGAGCAACAATGGCATCACTGCCAGCGATGTGCATGCCCTCATTGCGGCGCCCAATGGTCATGTGTTCGCAGCGGTGGGCGATAGCGGCATCTTTCGAAGTGTGGACGGTGGTACAAGCTGGACGGCGGTCAACGTCGGACTTTGGCCCATGACGGTGTCTGCCTTGGCTGTCAACTCATCTGGAACTTTGTTCGCGGGGTCGTTGTTCGGCCTTGTTCAACGCTCCGTGGATGATGGCGATACTTGGGAATGGCTCCCATCCGGGTTCTCTGGACCATACACGAGGTGTCTGGCGGTCAAAGGTGCGAGCGAAGTGTTCGTTGGGAACGAAGAGCTCCTTTTCAGCCCCCACCTGTATCGATCTTCGGACAGTGGTGACTCATGGGCAGAGCTTGACCTGGGGTTCATCGCATCACAGGTCCACCAGATAGCAGTAGCGCCCAACGGTCACATCTTTGCGAGCTTCACTAGCCCTCGACTGGCCCGCTCCGACGACGACGGTACGACGTGGGAGGTCATCAATACCCCAGTTCCTTCGCTTGTGCTGTCCATCGCCTTCAATTCGATCGGCGAGTTGTTCATTGGTACAGCCTATGATGGCATCTTCCGCTCATCCGATGAAGGCGACACTTGGACGGACTTGAATACAGAAGCGACCGCGAACTACGTAACGGCGCTTGCCGCGAACAGTAGCGACTCACTCTTCGCGGGAACTTTTCTCAGTGGCGGGATCTTTCGAAGTGGCAACGATGGGTCGACGTGGAACGAGATCAACACAGGCTTGGTCGCTTCAGACGTGGTCGCACTTGCCGTGAACGCGAGCAACGACTACTTCGCAGGGGTACCGCGAAGGGGGGTGTTCCGATCGAGTGATGGCGGCTCCACATGGCAACACCTGACCAATGGACTTGACGACCCGTACATCCATTCGTTGGTGGTGAACACGAATGGCGACCTCTTTGCAGGCACCGGCATAGACGCATCTTACGGTGCACTTTACCGATCAGTGGACAATGGCGACACCTGGAGCCTTGTATTGGACAGCGTTGATCGGGTAATGACCTTGTGCGTCACGTCCAGCGGAAGCATCTTCGCTGGTACCGGACCTTACGGGACCTATCGTTCCGTTGACGGCGGTGACACCTGGACATTGCTGACTGACCTGGATTGCGCCGTCGACCTCGTAGCGAATTCCTCCGATCACCTCTTCGCTGCGTGCGATAACGTCTACTACTCCACCGACAACGGAGATGAATGGACACCTCAGAACAGCGGATTGACCTCGTCCGTTACAACGATCGCTGTCGGTGCGGACGATAAACTCTTTGCCGGAGGTTTTGGGGTCTATCGCTCGATCAATGACGGTACTTATTGGAACGAGGTGACGAACAACATCGGGAGCACCAACATCCGATCCCTTGCCTGCCACACCTTGCCGGATGTTGTGGTGGCTGGAACGTATTATGGCGCTTATGTCACTGGCAATGCCGGCGATGATTGGGCCGAAATGAACGATGGCCTGACAACGTTGGACATACCCGCGCTGGCCTTGGATCAGACCGGGCTCATGCTCGCAGGCACGGCCGGTGGCGGCGTGTTTCGCGCACAACTTCCGCTTTCCGTGCTCGAAGCAGGTACCAACCCCATCCACCTGGAGCAGAACACACCCAATCCTTGCTCTACCACGACTACCATCCATTACCACCTCGCTACACCCACACGGGTCGGTGTTCAGTTGATCGATGTACAAGGCAGGCAGGTGATCGCGCGCTATGAGGCGATTGAACCCGCAGGGAACAATGCGGTCGAACTAGATGTCTCGTCGCTGGGGCCCGGTGTCTACTTCTACACGATCACGTTCGATGGCATTCCATCGACCGGGCGCATGATCGTTGCGCGCTGAAAAGGCTCTCGAAGGGGTCGCGTACATTTTCGCCGCCACTCGCACCCCGTGCCCACCCTCGCCTCCCTTCACATCCACCCCATCAAATCGCTGGGCGGCTTCGCCGTGCAGGAGGCGCGCATCACCGATCGCGGCTTCGCGCACGACCGCCGCTGGATGCTGGTGGATGCGAACGGCGTGTTCATCACACAACGGGAGGTGCCCACCATGGCCTGCCTGCACTGCACGCCGAGGGCCGATGGTTTCCGCGTGACCGATGTTCGCAACGGCGACACGATCGACCTGCCCTGGTCCTTGTCGGAAGGCATCGAACTGGCGGCGCGCGTGTGGGACGACAATGTCCTTGCCCTGGTCGCGCCGATCGAGCACTCGCTCTGGTTCTCCCATCGGTTGGGCATCACCGCCGTGCTCGTGTACATGCCCGACCGCTCGAAGCGAGCCACGAACGCGGCGTACGCGACCGGTCTCACGTCCCTGAGCGATGGCTATCCCTATCTGATCCTTTCCCAAGCCTCGCTCGATGACCTGAACGCGCGGATGCCCATGTCGCTGCCCATGGACCGCTTTCGGCCGAACATCGTGATCGCCGGTGGTGAAGCCTTCCAGGAGGATGGTTGGAAGGAGATCGTGATCGGAACAGCGCGGTTCTCCCTGGTGAAACCCTGCTTCCGTTGTCCCATCCCCACCACCGACCAGCGCACGGGCGA
>CAZFAW010000382.1:0-2978 GCA_964517015.1 uncultured Chryseobacterium sp. | reverse complement strand
GTCGGTGTTGTTGCTCACGTAACCGGAGGGCACGTTGCAGGTGAAGCCGGCCTGGGGTGCGGCGGGATCGCCGAACCCGTCGCCGTCCACGTCCGCGTAGTAGGTCGTGGCCACATCGGCCACGCCGCAACCGCACGCACCGGGGGCTTGCTTGCTGGCATCCCCGGGGCACAGGTCGGTGTTGTCGCTCACGTATCCCACCGGCGGGCTGCACGCCTGTTGCGTGGCTCCCAGGGGATCGCCGAACCCGTCACCGTCCACGTCCGCATAGTAGGTCACCGCAGGGTTCACCACCACCGCCACCAGCTGGTCATCGCTGCCGCAGGCGTTGCTCACCGCTATGGTGTAGTTGCCCGTGGCTGCGCCCGTCACGCTCGCGCTGGCCGTGTTGCCGTTGCTGATCGTGCCCACGCCCGTCCAGGTGTAGCTGATCGGCTCGGTGCCCGTGGCCACCGCGTTCAAGTCCAGGGTCTGGTTGCTGCAGATCGGGCTGTTGCTTGTGGCGCTGGTGATCTGCACCGGTGTGCAGGCCACCGGGTAGGTCAGCAGCGGCGATACCGTGCTGCCCGACTCCGGGCTCCCGTGCGTGTAGAACTCCAACGCACCCCCGGGGCTGGCCAGCGATACGTTCAGGTGGAAGGACAGCGTTCCCGAGGTGGTCACCTGCGCGATCAGCACGCGGTTGGCTCCCCCGGCCTCCGGTCCGTCCTGCGCGGGCAACAGCGCCCAAGATCCGGTGGTCACGAAGGCGCTCGCATTGGCCGTGAAGGCCAGCAGGTCGCCCGCAGCGATGCCCACCGAACTCACATCCAGCGAGGTGCCCGGTACATGGCCGTCGCTGTCGCTGGGGCCGAAGCCCGTGTAGTTGTTGCACATGGTCAGGTTCCCGTTGGGATCGGCCGCGCGCAACACACCCAGTTGTTCGCCCACTCCCGTGCAGCCGGCCGCTCCCGTGGAGCCCTTGCTCGCCCGGCCCACCGTGATCCAGCTGTCGAAGGCCAGCCCTTCGTCCAGCCGCCGCGTCTCCCCGGGGTATTGGTTGCCCCAGTTGTCGTCGTTGAAGAAGGGCGCCGTGCTGCTGATGTCCAGCACGTTGGTGGCCGATCCGAACACGCTGTTCAGCTTGTACCCCGTGGCCATGTCGATGTAGATCCGGTAGCACTTGTCACCGGCCGAGAGGGTGTAGCTCCCGTCGCCGATGCCGTTGTAGAAGGCCGCATCGGCCGCGCTGATCGTGGTGTATTCCTCCACGATCACGCCTTCCAGGCCCTGGGCCCGAAGGCCCATCGCTGCCAGGCCAAGGCAACAGCCCAGCAGCATTTTGGAGATCTTGGTTCTCATTGGTCGTTGGTTTCTTGGTTCGACCGCGGGGTGCGGTGGGCCACAGCCCACCTTGCTCCCCTGGCCGTCGTTTCGATCAGTAGCAGTTGTCCCCGTATGCGTTCACGAACACCCCGAAGTCGATGGAGTTCACCACCCCGTCGCGGTTCAGATCCCCGGTGCAGCCGGCCACCGCGCTGATGTCCGTGCCCAGTTGGGTGGCCAGCGTCCAGCCCTGCGTCCAGGGGGCCTGGCCCGGCTCGAACGCACCACGGTACTTGGCACCCGTGAAGAAGCCGTCCACCGGAGGGGCCAGCGTGCTGCTGGCCGTGCCCGCCGCAGGCACCGGGTTCACACGGTCGGTCACCGTGTTGCTGCTCAGCGGGCTGATCGCGAAGCTCGCGTCGATCAACGTGCCCTGGGCCGTCGTCAGGTTCCCATCGCTGGTGAACTTGGTGTAGTCCGCCGCTGAGGCGTTCCCTCCGTTCACCCGCACGCGCTTGAACGTGTCGGCCACCGGATCGCCCGTGGTGGTCTGGTCCGCACGGTACTGGAAGGTGCAGTTCTTCACCTGGAAGGTGCCCCCGTTCCAGTTCGTGTAGGCCACGTCCGAGAGGCTCAGACCGCTGCGGAAGTTGGCGAAGATGCTGTTGTAAATGCTGCCCAAGGCTTCCCGGCGGCTCTCGATCGACTCGTCGCCGCTGGGGCCTCGACCGATGATCGTCGCGTTGTAGATCACCGGGTTGCTCTTGGCCGCGCTGTTGCCAGGACCATCGTCCCCGTCGCACTCCATCCCGTTGTCCCCCTGGTTCAACGCGCCACCGCTGTTGTCCGGGCCCTGCAGTCCGTAGAAGAACTGGATCCTCCCCGTGTAGCCCTGGTCGTAGTCGATGTAGTCGTCGTCGCAGTGCATGGCCACCAGGTGGTGCGCGCTCACCGTCCCGCCGAAGAACTCGAACCCGTCGTCCAGGTTGCTCGTCACCTCGATGTGGTCGATCTGCGTGCCGCTGCCCACAGAGCCCAGCGTCAACCCGTTGATCTCGTTGGCCGTGCCCAGCAGTTCACCTCCGTGCCGCAGGCTCACATAGCGCAGGATCCCGCTGTTGTCCGTGGGGATCTCCGAGCCCACCGCCATGCCGTAGTAGTGCCGCGTATCCCCGGCCGAAAGCCCTTCGATCAGGCCCACACCGTCGGTGCCCGTGATCGAGGTGCTGGCCGCAGGGCCTCCGTCCTTCAGGTCCGTGCTGCGCACGTTGTTGAAGGCCCGGCCAAGTACGATCAAGCCCCCCCACTTCCCGCGGTTGGTCACCGCGTAGGATCCGTCCAGCGCATCCGATACACTGGTGAAGATGATCGGGCAGCTCTCCGAGCCGTTCGCCCAGATCTGACCCTCGCGGCACACGATCACCGCGTTGCTGTTCACTCCGCTGTTGTCCACCACCTTGATCACCGTGCCCGGTTCGATGTACAGGTCCTGCCCCGCGTTCACGTACATCTTGCTGGAGAGCGTGTACACCTTGTCGCACGTCAACGTCGTGCTCGCGCTCAACAGATTGAAGCTGCCGTCAAGCAGCGTCGACATGTTCACCGGCGTGCGGGCCGATACGTCCGGGCAGCCGCAGGCGCTGCCGATGCTTTGCGCCCCGCAGAGCGCAGGC
>CAZFAW010000381.1:0-2994 GCA_964517015.1 uncultured Chryseobacterium sp. | reverse complement strand
GCATCCAGTTCCCCGTTGCCACGCACGAACAGCAGCACGGGCGCATCATCGTAGGGGCGCAACCGGCGCGGGTACCCGGGGTCCAGGTAGAACAGCATGCGCACGCCGTGCGCGTTCACCCACTCCAGTTCCTTGCGGGCCTCGGTCAGCACCCGCTTGTCCAGGATGGCGGCGATCCGTTCGCTGCCGATGCCCGGGATCGATCCCAGCTTCTTCCCGATCGCACGATCGGTGAACAGCGGGTCCACCCCGCCGCAATAGGCCACCAGGTTGCGCGCGTTCACCGGCCCGATGCCCTTCAGCATCGACAATGCGATCCGGTGGACCAGCGCCTGTTCCTCCATGGCCGTGGGCTTGGCGCGATCGCTACATTGCGCCGGACCCAAAGCAAGCGACTTTTCCATGAGGCCCACTGTGCTCGCGCTGGCTTGCCTGGCGGGGTTCGTGCTCCACGCGCAGGATGCCCGCATTACCGGCAGTGTCGTGGACGCGAAGAACAAGGAACCCCTCGTGGGGGTGTCGATCGCGTGGGCCTCGGGCAAGGGAACGGCCACCGATGCCTCGGGGGCCTACGCGATCGGTTTGCCCGCCGGCCCGTACACGATCACCTTCAGCAGTGTGGGTTTCGCCACCACCGAGCGCACGGTGGAACTGGCCCCGGGCGAACAACGCGTGCTGGACGTGGCCATGGAACCGGCCACCGCGCAACTGGACATGGTGGTGGTGAGCGCCGGCAAGTTCGAGCAGCGCGTGGGCGAGGTGACCCAGTCGCTCAGTGTGATCCGCCCCGAACTGGTGCAGAACAAGAACATCGCATCGCTCGACGATGCGCTGGCGCAATGCCCCGGTGTGGTGGTGATCGACAACGATCCCCAGATCCGCGCCGGCAGCGGCTTCAGCTACGGGGCGGGCAGCCGGGTGATGATGCTGGTGGACGACCTGCCGATCCTGAGCGGCGATATCGGGCGGCCTTCGTGGAGCTTCCTGCCCATCGAGAACCTGGAACAGGTGGAGATCATCAAAGGGGCGAGCAGCGTGCTGTACGGCAGCGCGGCGCTTTCCGGCGTGATCAACGTGCGAACGGCCTATCCGCGCGAGGAACCGCGCACCCGCGTGAACGTGTTCGGCGGTGCGTACGACGATCCGGGCCATGCGCCCGCCCAATGGTGGGGCGGGAACCCGCCCTTGCTCGCAGGCATGAACTTCTTCCACAGCCGGCAGATCGGACAACTGGACCTGGTGCTCGGGGGGCTCGCGTTCAGCGACTACGGCTACATCGGTCCGGAGCGCATCGACCCGGACACCCTGGCCGCCGATCCCAACCGCATCGGTCCGGGAGGCTACGAGAACCGGGTGCGTACGAACATCGGGTTGCGCTGGCGGAACAGGAAGCTGCGCATGGACTACGGCATCAACGCGAACGTGATGAAGAGCCGCAGCACCAGCGTCTTCATCTGGGACGACACCGATGCCGGCCTCTACCGCCCTGAACCCGGGACCGTGACCCGAACGCTCGGCAAGCAGTACTACCTGGACCCCTTCGTGAACTATTGGAGCGCGCATGGAACGCACCACAACCTGCGCGCGCGGTACTACGACCAGCGTTTCGATAACGACAACGGGCAGGGGAACGGCAGCCACCTGCTCCATGCCGAATACCGGGTGCAGCAGAAGGCCGACCTCTTCGGTGAGACCGTGGTGACCGCCGGTGTGAGCATCCAGAACACGGTGAGCAGCGCCGAACTCTATTCCGGCGACCCCGATGGCGATGGGGACAACACCGCCACCACCACGGCCGCCTTCCTTCAGGCCGACAAGAAACTCCTCGAGAAGCTGGCCTTGAGCGCCGGCGTGCGGTTCGAACGCTTCAAGGTGAACGACGACGAAGAGGAGGTGCCTGTGTTCCGGGCCGGCGCCACCTACCAGGTGCACAAGGCCACCTACCTGCGCGCGAGCTACGGGCAGGGATTCCGGTTCCCCACCATCGGCGAGCGCTTCATCAGCACAAGCGTGGGCAGTCTGACCATATACCCGAACCCGGACCTGGACCCCGAGGAAAGTTGGAACGTGGAAGCCGGCGTGAAACAAGGGTTCGCCTTCGGCGCCTTCACCGGGTATCTGGATGCGGTGGTCTTCCAGCAGGAGTTCAGCAACTACATCGAATTCACCTTCGGGCAGTGGGGCGACCCGATGGACATCGCGCACTTCCTGGGCTTCGGTTTCCGCAGCGTGAACACCGGAGGCGCACGCGTTCGTGGCGCGGAACTGGAGTGCACGGCCAAGGGCCGGATCGGCAACGTGGAACTGACCGCCTTGCTGGGGTACACCCGCACGCTTCCCCAGAGCACCACGCCCCACCAGGTCTACGCGACGCCCACGTACGCGAACAGCACGTGGCCGGCGAGCACGTTCAACAACACCAGCTACGACACCACCGACCACATCCTCAAGTTCCGAGTGCGCACCCTGATGCGCGCCGATGTGCAGATCGAACACCGCCGGCTGCTGCTGGGCGGCAGCCTGCGCTACAACAGCCATGTCACCAACATCGATCGGGCCTTCGTGGACCTGGACGAAGACGGCTTGCTGCCCACCGGTGCCAGCGAATGGATGCAGCGCCATACCACCGGCGATTGGATCGTGGACGCACGCATCGGGCTGAAGTTGACCGACCAGGTGCGCGCCACGCTCATCGTGAACAACCTGACGGACCTGGTGTACGCCATACGTCCGCTCTCGGTGGAGGCGCCGCGCACCGTGCAGGTGCAACTCACCTACGCCCTATGAACCTGCGCATCCTCGGGATCGTACCCGCGCGCTTTGCAAGCACCCGTCTGCCGGGCAAGCCGTTGGCGGACATCGGTGGCCGAAGCATGGTGATGCGCGTGGTGGACCAGGCGTCCCGTTCGCGGTCGTTGCAGAAGGTGGTGGTGGCCACCGACGATGAACGGATCATGGAGCACGTGCGGCACATGGGCGGGGAGGCGTTCCTGA
>CAZFAW010000380.1:0-3001 GCA_964517015.1 uncultured Chryseobacterium sp. | reverse complement strand
CGAATCGATGGTGACCACGTAGCCTTTCATGATCTTGCGCAGCGTCTCGGCCTCCTTCTTCGCCTTGGAAAGGCTGTAGTTGCCGTTCTTCACCTTTTCCATCAGATCGGCGATCTGCTGTTTCTGCGCCTCCATCTCGGTGGTGAGCTGCTCGTTGGTGGTGTTCAGCGTGTCGTACTGCGCCAACATGTCCTCCAGCAGCTTGGTCACGTTCTCCTTCTCGCTGCTCACCTGCGCTACCTGGGCCACGCTCTGCTCCTTCTGGCCCTTTTCCTGGGTGTAGAGGTAGAGCAGGGCGACGTTGCTGATCAGCAACAGCACCACCAGGGCGAGCAGGGCCGTGTTCGAGCGGCGCTTGTTCTCCTGTGCGGGGGGGGCGTTCGGGGTGGTCTGGTCCATTGTGATCGGTAACGCTGGGGATAGTTCGGCGGCGCCAAATTACCTTGGTGCACAGCGGCCCCTTTTGAACAACGCCACCGTTTTCAACAAAGTATTGAACCCGCGCCGCAACACCGTCGTTCAGCTGGCCCGACAAGTGGCCGGTTTGTTCCTTCCCGATCTGTGTGCGGGCTGCGATCGCCCGTTGATGCGGCACGAAATGAGCTTGTGCCAGGCGTGCCTCGACGATCTGCCGCTCACACGTGCGATGAACGACCCCGACAACAGCGTGGCCTCGCTTTTCAAGGGTCGCGTGCAGCTCGAAGCCGCCGGGGCCCTGCTCCGGTTCGATCGCGCAGGAAAAGTGCAGCGCATCCTGCACCGCCTCAAGTACCGATCCGATGAAGGCGCTGGCCTGGCCCTCGGTCGTCTCATGGGCCGGGAATTGAAGGCCTGCGATCGCTTTGCGACCGTGGATACGGTGATGGCCGTGCCTTTGCACGCGAGCAAGGAGCGCGCGCGGGGGTTCAACCAAAGCCAGGTGCTCGTGAACGGGATCTTGGAGGAATGGCCCTTGCGCAAGGCGCACCACGCCTTGATGCGCGTGGCACGCACACCGAGCCAGACGCGCAAGGGAAGACTGGATCGTTGGCGCAACGTAAAGGAGGCCTTCCAGCTCGAGGGCGCTGAAGACCTCCGCGGTGCCCATGTGCTGGTGGTGGACGACGTGGTGACCACCGGTGCCACCCTGGAGAGTTGCGTGCGTGTGCTGCAGACCGTTCCTCACGTCCGGGTCAGCGTGTGCGCCGCGGCTTGCGCATGAGCGCGGTATTTTCGCACGCCACCATGTCAGGCACCATCGTACTTCCCGGGACGCTCGATCGCCTTGCCCTGTATTCCGCTCTGTACCCGCAGGTGGCCGGCCTGCTCGACGATGAGCGCGACGTGATCGCGGCCATGGCCAATGTGGCGGCAGCGCTCCATCATGCCTTCGGCTGGCATTGGACGGGTTTCTACCGCGTATCGGGCGCGGAGCTCGTGCTCGGGCCGTTCCAGGGCCCGGTGGCCTGTGCGCGTATCGGGCACGGAAAGGGGGTCTGCGGTACGGCCTGGAAGGAGGAACGCACCCTGGTCGTTCCCGATGTGGAACGGTTCCCCGGGCACATCGCCTGCAGCCCGATGAGCCGAAGCGAGATCGTGGTCCCGATACGGGCGCGCGACGGTCGGATCGTCGCGGTGCTCGATGTGGACAGCGCCGTGCCGGACGATTTCTCACGGATCGATGCCGACGGACTGGCGCGCATCTGCTCGCTGCTCGAACCGCTGTTCGAATGAGGGTTCCTACCGGGCCGGCGATCGTCGCATTGCTCTTCGCCGCGTGCGCGCAGGTGAGGGACCCCACCGGTGGCGCCAAGGACATCGAACCGCCACGATTGGTGGCGGCGGAACCACCGGACCGCAGCACAAGTGTGCAACCGGACCGGATCGTGCTCAATTTCAACGAACGGGTGAAACTGGACCGGCCAGGGGAGAACCTGCTCGTGAGCCCACCCCTTTCGAAGAAACCCACCGTGCGCCTGGCCGGGCCGGGTACCGTGGTGATCGAACTGGCAGCGCCCCTGGAAGAGAACACGACGTATTCCTTCAACCTGGGCGATGCCATCGCCGACCTGACGGAGGGCAATGCGCCTCGCGGCCTCACGTACGTGATCTCCACCGGAGCAGCGATCGACAGTTCCTCGATCCATGGGATCGTGGTGAACGCCGGCTCCGACCTCCCGGAAAAGGACGTGTTGGTGATGCTCTACGCAGCGGACGACGACTCCTCGTTCCAGCGCGGAGCACCGCTCTATTTCACACGCAGCGGTGCCACGGGCGAATTCCGAACGGAACATCTGCGGCCGGCATCCTATCGGATATTCGCCTTGCGCGACCGCAACAACAACCGCCGCTACGATCTGCCGAACGAGGAGATCGCATTCGCGGGAACCACCATCGAGGCGACATGCACGGACAGCGGCGCGGCAGGCGTTCGGTTGGGCCTGTTCCTACCGCCGCCCACCATGCAACAGCTGCTCTCGGCGAAGGTGACCCGCGATCGCGCGTGGCAGTTGGTCCTCGCCTTGCCGGCCGCGCATGCCGGATTGGACCCCGTGGAATGGCGAGGGGGTGAGCTGCGTTGGACCGTCGAACGCAGCGCAGGATCGGACACGTTCCTGTTCTGGCCTTCGGACACCACCTTCCTCGAAGGACGCGAATTCGCAGTGGAGGTGGAGGGCGCAGTGCTCGATACCATCCGGTACGCGCCGTTCGCCAAGATGCCGTTCGCGCCGGAAGTACGTGCCCGCCGCACCCTCGACGAAGACGGCCCGCGTGTGGAGTTGGAAGTCTCGCGGCCGGTGCTGCGGATCGATGGCACCCGAGTGCTCGGAGCCACGTTGGTACACGGGAATTCCACCGGGGATGCCGATCGGACCTGGACGCTCGTGCGCGCCGAAGAAGGACCGTCGACCGTGGTGCTCCTGCCGAACGCCATCACCGACATCTATGGCGGTCAGAACGATACCCTTCGCTTCGATGCGGGAACGCCAGGCGTTCGCGAATCCGGGACCTTGGAAGTGGA
>CAZFAW010000379.1:0-3003 GCA_964517015.1 uncultured Chryseobacterium sp. | reverse complement strand
TTCGGCGCGTTCGTGGCGGGCGTGGTCATGCCGCCCAACATCAAGTTCCGGAGCATTTTCATCGACAAGGTGGAGGATGTGGCGCTCGTGCTGCTGCTTCCGCTCTTCTTCGTGTTCACCGGCCTGCGCACGCAGATCGGCCTTCTGGACAACATCGGTTTGTGGAAGTGGTGCGCCGTGATCGTCGCCGTGGCCATCGCCGGGAAATTCCTCGGCAGCGCGCTCAGCGCCCGGTTCGTAGGACTGGCCTGGCGCGAAAGCCTGATGGTCGGTGCCCTCATGAACACGCGCGGCCTCATGGAACTGGTGGTGCTGAACATCGGCTACGACCTCGGGGTGCTCAGCCCGCAGATCTTCGCCATGATGGTGATCATGGCCCTGGTGACCACACTGCTGGCGGGCCCCCTGCTCACGGCCATCGAGCGCTTCTTCCCTGGGCCGGCCACCGGTGCAGCGGCGGCTGTGGAGCGTGCGCGCATGTTCCGCGTGCTGGTGCCCTTCGGCGATCCCGAACGCGGCCGCAGCATGGTGCGGGTGGCACTGGCCTTCACGCGCCGGAACACCAACGCCTCCGTCACCGCGTTGCACCTGGTGCCCAGCACCGAACTGCACCAGTTCAACCTGGCCGAACGCGAGAAGGACAGCTTCAAGAGCATCCGGGACGAATATGCGCGTCGGTCCGGGGAGGGAAGGCCGCCGGTGGAAACGCTCTTCAAGCCGTCGAACGATATCACCCGCGATGTGGAGGCCATCGCCAACGCCGGCGGGTACGACCTGGCCATCATCGGCGTGGGCCGCAGCATCTACGAAGGCACGCTGTTGGGCCGGATCGCAGGCATCACCAGCCGCATCATCGATCCCGAGCGCCTCGTGGGCGCCCTGACCGGAAAGGAAAAGCTGCTCGGTGCCGGGGTGTTCGATGACCGTGTGCGCGAACTGGTCCGCGAGATCAAGGTGCCGCTGGGCATCTACGTGGAGAAGGGGCTCGCCTCGATCGACCGCGTGGTGATCCCGCTCTTCACCCTCTCCGATAGCTTCCTACTGGCATACGCGCAGAAGCTCATCGCGAACAACGGGTCGAGCGTGGTGTTGCTGGACACGGCGAACGTCTTCGACCAGAGCCCGGAAATGCTGGCTACGATCGAAGGGATGCAACGCGCCACGCCGGGCCGGATCACCATGCGGCGCTCGGTGGAACTGGAAAGCAGCCTCGCCGAGCTGGACCATCCCGACCTGATGCTGATCGGCGTGGACGCCTGGACGCGTGCCGTGGAGGGCGGCAGCGCCTGGCTTTCGCGCACCCCGAGCGTGCTGATCATGCGGCCCTGAGGTGCGACATGTCGTGCTCAGGTGTGACCTTCGCACCATGAGCAAGGAGAAGAAGATCCGGGCGTTCGATCCCAACAGCCCCGCTGCCGGCCACGCGCAGATCTACGGGCTGCCGTTCACCTGTGCGGAAGCGGACATCGTGCTGGTGCCGGTGCCCTGGGAAGTGACCACGAGCTACGGAGGCGGTACCTCGCGCGGACCGGATGCGATCTTCGAGGCGAGCTTCCAGGTGGACCTGTTCCACCCCGAATTCCCCGGGCTCTGGCAGCGCGGGATCGCCATGGACGAAGTGCCCAAGGCCCTTCTGCAGCAAAGCAACGCACTGAAGAAGGAGGCGAAGAAGGTGATCGACGTGCTCGTGGAAGGCGGTACGCGGAAGGAGCAGGCACGCGCGGCGAAAACACTGGCCCGGATCAATGCGGAATGCGCCGTGATGAACGAATGGGTGGAACTCCGTTGCGCGCACTGGATGGCACAGGGCAAACTGGTGGGCCTGGTGGGCGGCGACCACAGCACGCCGCTGGGCATGTTCCGTGCCCAAGCGGCACGGCATGCGGAGTTCGGCATCCTGCACATCGACGCGCACATGGACCTGAGGAAGGCCTACGAGGGTTTCACCTTCAGCCATGCGAGCATCATGCACAACGCGCTCGACGTGGAGCAGCTCCGCACGATCGTGCAAGTGGGCATCCGCGACTTCTGCGCGCAGGAGAACGACGTGGTGGTGGCGCACGCCGATCGGGTGCGCGTGGTGCGCAGCGCCGACATCCGCAGGCAACGCTTCGACGGCGTGACCTGGCGCGAGCAATGCGACGCGATCATCGCGGCGCTGCCCGCGAAGGTGCACGTGAGCTTCGACATCGACGGGCTGGATCCCACGCTATGCCCGCATACGGGCACGCCGGTGCCGGGCGGCCTGGCGTTCGAAGAGGCCACCTACCTGCTCTCACGGCTTGCGCAAAGCGGGCGCACCATCATCGGCTTCGACCTGGTGGAGGTGGCCCCGGGGCCGAAGGTCGAGTGGGATGCGAACGTGGGCGCCCGCCTGCTGTGGCACCTGTGCGGGGTGATGGCCGCTACAGCAGGAACTGGAAGGAGATGAGCGCGATGGTGCAGAACACGCACACCAGTCCGCACACGAAGATGTAGTCCGCCCAGGTCTCCAGCCGTTCGCCCCGATCGACATGGCGCGTGCGCATGGAAAGGAAGGAGAGCAGGCAGCTGATCATCAGCAGCAGCGAAGCCACACCGGTCATCTCGTCGATGAAGCCCGCCTCGGTGCGGTCGGCGATCTTCAACGAGGTCATCACGATCAGGCACAGGCCCAGCAGGTTGCTGCTCGTGTTCAGGATGTAGGGCGACTTCTCCCGGGCCATGCGCGCGAAGATCGGTGCATCGCCGTTGTCGCCGGAACGCCGATCCTACTTTTGGGGCCATGGCGCAATACGTGGTCAAGATCCTGCGCACGGAGTTCATCACGCCGGATGTGAAGCGCTTCACGCTGGAACGACCGCCCGGGTACGGCTTCATTCCCGGCCAGGCCACGGACGTGTCCATTCATGCACCCGGTTGGACCGACCGCCTCCGGCCCTTCACCTTCACCAACCTGCCCCACGCGCGGCGCCTGGAGCTGATCGTCAAGATCTACGAAGACCACGATGGCGTGACGAAGCG
>CAZFAW010000378.1:0-3038 GCA_964517015.1 uncultured Chryseobacterium sp. | reverse complement strand
CGGGTCCAGAAACGCTTGTATTCACGGGCCATGCGCTCCAGGAACGCCTCCGGGGTCTCGGTCCACCACACTTCGTACGTGTTGGGAATGAACATGCTGATGAAGGTCTGCTCCGTGAACCCGTAGCGGGCGTGCACAGCGGGCGTACGCATGGCGGCTAGCAAGCTCAGCGAGTCGCACTCCAGATAAGCGGCCACCTGCCCTGCCAGTTGGGGCAAAGTGCGGATGTTGGTGAAGGTGACGTGCACGGGGTCCTGTTCCCCGCTGCGCAGTTTGTTCACCAGTTCGTTGTTGCTCATGCCCGGGCCGATCACGTAACGACCGGGGCGGATGCGCGACGGGTACTTCTTGCGTTCGGCCGTCCAACGGAACGCAGCTGTGTCCCGCAACACGTCGAGCGTGGCCAGGCTGTCCATGACCTGTTGGAGGTCCGCGCCGGTGGGTATCAGCAGCACCCGCTGCACGCCGTTCGTGTTCGGCGCGAACACCGCGCGGTATTTCGACCAGCCGTAGCAGCCTGCAAGCACCGCGACCAGCGCGATCCCCGCCCAGACGTACAGGGAGGATCGTTTCACGACGCCGGGGGGAATGCAGGATCCCACTCGCCTTCGAACACGCGCCGGACCGGCCCCGTGAGCCAGATGTTCCTCCAACCGCCGCCCGCAAGGGTCTCGGCCTCCACGGACAACGCGCCACCGCGCGTGATGACGGCCACGGGCGAATGCGCTTTGCCCCGGTGAATGGCCGACAGGGCCGATGCCACCACCCCGGTTCCGCAGCTCAAGGTCTCGGCCTCCACGCCACGTTCGAAGGTGCGCACCTCGACCCCGCGATCCGTGGTTCGAACGAAGTTCACATTGGTGCCACCCGGCTGGTGTGCGGGTGCATGCGCACGTGCCGCGCCTTCCCGGTCGATGTCGATCGCTCCCGGATCGGGCACCCAGACCAGTTCGTGCGGAGAACCGTTGTGCAGGTTGTCAGCCCCGCCGTTGGTGCGGATCGCTTCAACGGGACCCAGGGAGATGCGAACCTGCTCACCCTTCCAACCGGCCTCGTGCAAGCCGTCGATGGCCATGAAACGGGCCGGTCCACGGGATCCCGTGAGTGCGCTCCAGAACGCATACGCACAGCGGCTGCCGTTGCCGCAAAAGCTTCTGCTGCCATCCGGATTGAGGAACTCCATGCGATAGTCGACTCCTTCTCCGTTCTGCAACAGGATCAATCCGTCACTTCCGATGCCGAAATGGCGATCGCACAGCGACCGCACCAGTTGGAGGTCGCCGACCGGAAAGCGCCCATCGCGATCATCGATCACGATGAAATCGTTCCCGGTCCCTTCCCATTTGCTGAATCGCACGGCGGCCATGGAGCAAAAGAACGACGAAGCCGCACGCTCCAGTGCGTACGGATGGTCCGGCGGGCACGTTCCGGGGCATGGATGGTTTGCACTTTTTAACTGCCAGAACGGAACATGCCCCCATGGAGTGGCCGTTGATTTGTCCGTCGAAAGCCGCAACTCAACACGCAACAGATGTCCATGAAACGCGCGCTCATCCCCATGGTCTCGGCCCTTTCCGGCGCAATGATCGCCTTGCTGGCGCATGATCGCCTGGCGGAAGGGCCTACCGCTCCCGCATCTGCTACCGCCACTTACGGCAATGCGCCCGTCCAGTACACCAGCCTGCCCGTCGGCGGAGCCGGTATGCTCGCACCGGACCTGACTTCGGCGGCGGAACGCACGGTGAACGCCGTGGTACACGTGACCACGGAGGCCATGGTCCAGGGCAATCCCTTCGCCGACTTCTTCTGGGGCTATCGCATGGCCCCACCACAACCCCAACGCGGCGCCGGCAGCGGGGTGATCATCACCGACGACGGCTACATCATCACCAACAACCACGTAGTGGAGGGTGCGGACAGGATCCAGGTCCACCTGAACGACAACCGGGCGTTCGACGCGAAGGTGATCGGTCGGGATCCGAGCACTGACCTGGCCTTGATCAAGATCGAAGCGAAGGACCTTCCCGTGCTGACCTACGGCAACAGCGATGATGTGAAGGTTGGAGAATGGGTGCTGGCCGTGGGCAACCCGATGAACCTCACGAGCACCGTGACCGCAGGGATCGTGAGCGCCAAGGCACGCAACATCAACATCCTGCAGAACGACCCCAGCCGCGACATCATTCCGATCGAGAGCTTCATCCAAACGGACGCCGCCGTGAACCCCGGCAACAGCGGTGGGGCACTGGTCAACGTGAACGGCGATCTCATCGGCATCAACAGCGCCATCGCCAGCACCACCGGGGCCTACACGGGCTATTCCTTCGCCATTCCGGTGAACATCGTGAAGAAAGTAACGAGCGACCTGATGGAATTCGGCGCCGTGCAACGGGCGTACATCGGGGTGAGCATCCGGGAATTGGACCAGGAACTCGCCGATGACCTGAAAATGGAACGGATCCACGGTGTGTATGTGAACGGATTGACCGAAGGCGGCGCTGCTGCCGATGCCGGCATGGAACCCGGCGATGTGATCGTGAAGGTGGCCAACATGGAGGTGAACAACGTACCGCAGCTCCAGGAACAAGTGGGCCGGTTCCGCCCTGGCGACCAGGTGGCGGTGACCATCTTGCGCGACGGATCCGAGCAGGTCCTGGAAATGACCTTGCGCGGCAAGGACGGGGGCACACGCACCACCGTGTCCGCGAAAGCGTCGGACCTGAGCAGCGTGCTGGGAGCCGATATGTCGGTGGCCGACAGCAAGGAACTGAAAGCCCTTGACCTGGACCATGGGGTGAAAGTGGTTCGGGTGAACGGGGGAAAACTGCGTAGCAGCGGGATCCGCGAGGGCTTCATCATCACTCGGGTCGATGACCAGAACGTCCGTGAACCGGCCGATGTGCTCCGTGCGATCGAAAGCAAACGTGGCGGCGTCCTGATCGAAGGCGTATATCCCAATGGGATGAAAGCGTACTACGGACTAGGGGTGTGAAACCCTTGTCCGTCAACCGCTTCCGTGTGGTGAAGGCCCCTCGCTC
>CAZFAW010000377.1:0-3039 GCA_964517015.1 uncultured Chryseobacterium sp. | reverse complement strand
TGATGTTCACCGGTATCGTCGAGGAAGTGGGCGAAGTGATGGACGTGCGGTCGCGTGGGAGCAATCGTGAGTTCACCATCCATGCTGCGATGACGTATGAACTGCGCATCGATCAGAGTGTTTCACACAACGGGGTCTGCTTGACGGTTGTCGAACTGATCGGTGATCGATTCCGCGTGACGGCGGTCGAGGAGACCTTGCAGCGGAGCAACCTCGGTGATCTGAAGCCCGGCGATCGGGTGAACCTGGAGCGGAGCCTGCGGATCGGCGATCGACTGGATGGTCACATGGTCCAGGGGCATGTGGACACCGTGGCGGAATGCACGGGTGTTCAGGAGCGCGGCGGTAGCTGGTGGTTCACTTTCCGACTTCCGCAGGAGAAGCACCTGTTGGTGCCCAAGGGCTCGATCTGCCTGAACGGCGTCAGCCTCACCATCGCGGAACTCACCCCTGCGGACTTCAGCGTCACCATCATCCCCTACACCTTCGAACACACCACCTTCGGCCGTCTTAAGGCGGGTCAACGCGTGAACGTGGAGTTCGACGTGCTCGGGAAGTACGTGGAGCGGATGATGGCGGCGCGGATCACTGCTTGATGAAGAGGGCGCGTTGCACGCGCGACCCGGCCGTTAATTCCAGGGAGTACCCTCCGGGCGCGAGCCCATCGGTGTCGAATCGCGCACGGTGATCCAGCAACACGATCGCACGGTCGCACACGATCCGCGCCGAGGCATCGATCACGCGGTAGCGCGCGGTGCCGTTCGCCATCCCGGCGAAATGGAGAAGGCCTCCATCGTTCACCGGGTTCGGGAAGAGCAGCAGGGCGTCCGCCCCGTTCAGCACCTCCGGAACGCGCGTCACCAGGTTCGATCCGCTCACGATCCAGAGTTCCGGATCGAAGAACGCGCTATCCGCCTGGAAGGGCAGGTGGAACGAAAAGGACTGGCCGGAAAAGGTGTGATCGAGCACCACGGTGCTGTCTTGCAGATCGTTCTTGAAGCGGATCGGAACGGGCATCTCGAAAAAGCCCACGCTCGGATGCGATGTCGTCTGGTCGAGCTGGATGCTCACATCGCCACCGGCATCCTGCGCCCATTGCACCGTGTAGGTCGGATGGCCTTCGCCGGTGAACCAATCCTGCATGAACCCGGTGAGGTCGAGCCCGCTGGTGCTTTCCAGGTGGGCCACCAGGTCGCTGGTACGCGCGGTGCCGTAGGCGAGCGTGGGATCATCAAGGTAGTCGCGTACGCCTTGATAGAACGCCGTATCACCGCACACCCAACGGAGCATGTGCAGCACCATCGCGCCTTTGTTGTACGTGAGGCGGCCGCTGAAGAGACGGCCGATGTCGAGGGTGTCCGTGACGAGCACGCTGCCATCGGGCGCCGAAACGATGTTGTCGATCTTGCCGCGCTTCCAGCCGTGCCAGTACTCCGGGGCCAGGTGCTCGTAGCACAGGCCGGTGAGGTAGGTGGCCCACCCTTCGTTCAACCAGAGGTCCTGCCAGCTGCCGCAGGTCACCTTATCGCCGAACCATTGATGGGCGAGCTCGTGCGCGGAGAGTTCGTACCAGTATCCTCCGAGGAAGGTCATGGTCTGGTGCTCCATGCCACCGCCCCAGCCGAAGCGTGCGTGACCGTATTTCTCATCGGCGAAGGGGTAGGTGCCGAAGAGGGTGCTGTAGAACGGCATCTGCTGGGCCACATCGCCGGCGGCCAGCCCGGCCTGGAAGGCCTCCTCCGGGTAGGTGTAGCTGATCATGGGCACATCGATCCCGCCCGGCAACGTGATCACTTCGGTGAGCACCTGGTAATTGGTTGCTGCCGTGGCGATCAAGTACACATCGATCGGATGCCGATGGCGCCAATGGCACGTGCGGTGCGTTCCATCGTCCGTTTCGCTCACGAGCAGACCATTGCCAGCGGCCCTGTAGGCGTTCGGGGTGGTCACGAAGGCGTCGATCGAATCGATCTTGTCGTTCAGGTCTTGTTTACATGGCCACCAGTCCTTGGCGCCGTAGGGTTCGCTCAGGGTCCAGAGCACCGGCACGCCATCGTGCGTGCCCCATCCGAAGGAACCGAAGCCGCCCGCCCCTTGAGGATGACCGTGGTAGTGGACGGTCACCGAATCGAATGCCCCGGGCGATACGGGCACGTCGAAGGAGATCCACAGCGTGTCGCCGGCGCGGGAGAAGGTGAGCAGGCCGCCACCGGCACCGTTGGTGACACTGTCCACGAGCATGGGTGCGCCGAGGTCGAAGCGTAGTGCGGGCAGCAGGGTGGTGGCCAGGAAGTAGGACGTGACCGAACCGGCGATGGCGGAATCCGAGGGATCGTAGTTCCAGATGAAGCGGTGGTATTTCAGGTCGAACCCGCGGGCGGGAACGCCGCCGCTGCGCAGTTCACCGGCAACGGCCCGTGCTTCGCGTACGGCCACCTCGTTCCAGGGATCGCCGGGGTAGTGGAGCTGAGCGTGTCCGTTGAGGCAGGCAGCGAAGGCCGTGAGGGCGATGGTCGCGCGCATGCGCACCAAGGTACGATGCGGCACAGGCCGCGCGAAGGAACGGTCAGCGAACGGCGGCCACCACGGCACGTACGGACTCGCTGCGGCCCATGGTGTAGAAGTGCAGGCAGGGTGCTCCACCCTTCGCCAGGTCGCGGGCCTGCGCGGTGCACCATTCGATCCCCACCTGCTTCACGTCCTCGTCCGTGCGGCACTTCACCAGTTCATTGGCGAACGCGGGCGGCAGATCGATGCGGAAGGTCTTGGGCAGGAAGCCGATCTGTTTCAGGTTGGTCAGGGGTTTCAAGCCGGGGATGATCGGCACCCGGATGCCCTCGGCCCGGCACCGCGCCACGAAATCGAAATAGCGCCGGTTGTCGAAGAACATCTGCGTCACCAGGTATTCGGCCCCGGCATCCACCTTGGCCTTCAAGTAGGCGATATCGATGTCCAGGTTCAATGCCTCGGGGTGCTTCTCGGGATAGCAGGCCGCGCCGATGCAGAGGTCGGTGGCGGCGGCTTCCTGTTCCTCCTCGT
>CAZFAW010000376.1:0-3044 GCA_964517015.1 uncultured Chryseobacterium sp. | reverse complement strand
GGCGATGGCCTTGATGGTGAGCGCGCGCTGTTCCAGTTGTGCCTTGTTCTCGGCCAGCAGCACGTCCTTCTTCCCGCTGTCGTACTTCTCCTGAAGCTCATCGATCTGGGCGCTCTTCTCCTCGCTGAACACGCTGTCGTTCCACTGCGAATACGAGCGCTGGTGGGCCAGTGCGCTGTCAAGGCGGCCCACGCGTTCATAGTACTCCGCGAGGCCCCGGTGCACTGCCGCCCGCTGCTTCTTGAAATCACCTGCCACACTGAGCCGCAATGCCTCGTGCAACGTCGGCAGAACTGCGCCGAGGCTGTCCAGCTCCAACGATGCCATGCCGATCTCGGTGAGGACCATGCAGCGCAAATGGTCCTCGGGCCGATCACCGAGGATGCGCAGCGCATCCCGGTAGAGCGGCAGTGCCTTCCCATGCTCCCCGCGATCGCCTTCGACGGTGCCTTGGTTGTAGCGGATGGAGGCGGCATGCTCCTGTGCATCCAACGTTTCCAGCAAGTGCACGGCCCGGTCGTAATTGGTCATTGCGCTGTCCAGCAGCTTGCGTTCGCGCAGGATGTTGGCCAGGTTGTTCAGCATGATGGCCGTCCAGAGCGTATCGTTCAGCTCCACGAAGCCCTTGTACGCCGCGGTGATCTCGCGCTCGGCCATGTCGTTGCGTTTCTCCTCCTTGTGCACCGCACCGATGTTGTTGTGCAGCATGGCCACGTACCAGAGGTCGCCCGCCGCCTCGAAACCCGCCAGGGCCTGCATATAGTGCGCGAGCGCCTTGTCGTGCTCGCTCTTCACCGCGTGGCACATGCCGGCGAGGTTGTGCCCTTTGGCCTTCTGCAGCGTGGTTCCCTGGCGTTCCGTGATCGTGTTGAACTCCTCGGTGAACCCCAGTGCGCTGTCGGGATCGGTGAAGACCAACGCCTTGATGATCCCAGTGAGCGCGGGCAGCCGCGACGTGTCCTGGGGCAACGCATCGCGCACACGCAGCAGGCTGTCGATCTGCGCTTGGCCGCTCACGACCAGCAGTACCGGCAGCAGAACGAAGGCGCGCACGACGGCAAGGTGCATAAAATGCATCGCTCGCGGCAAGCTCACAGCAGACGCAGCAATTTCATCACCTCCTGACGGTAGCTACGGCCGATGGGCAACCAGCGCTGGCCGAGCTGCAGCCCGTTTTCGCTCACGGCCTGCACGCGCTCCAGGTTCACGGCGTGGCAGCGGTGGATGCGTTGGATGCGCTTGTCGCCCACGGTGTCCAGGACGTCCTTCAGCATGCGCGGCACGGTATAGCTGCGTCGCACCGCATGCACATGCGTGCGGTTGTCATCCGCCTCGATGATGAGGATGTCGCCGACCGCCAACCGCACGTGATCCGGCCCGTCCCGGACGAAGACCACCTCGTTCATGGTGTGGTCAATTTGTTCAGTAGGCCCTTGCCCTTGTTCAGCAGTTCGGTACCCGAGTTGTTGGTGCCCTTGGACGGAGCCGGCGCGGCCTCCCCTCCCTCCTCCGTGCACAGGTAACCGGGCTCGTAGCTGCGCAGGCGCGCGATGTCGTTCTCGCTCGTGTGGATGTACACCTCGATGGTGTTGAGCTTCCAGCCGCCACCCACCTGCTGTCCGTTCTTCCATGTGGTGCCACCGCGTTCCCACACGAAGCGGCTGGCCTTGTCCTTCACCTTGTTCCAGAGCGAGAACTGGTTGTTGTAGTACTCCTTCTCCGCCGGCCGCGCGCAGTATTGTTCGCCCCAATTCATCCGGCTTTTGCAGCACACTTGGATGATGCCGTCCATCCATCCCTGCGCCTGCGAAGTGAGTTGTGTGGTGCTGCCCTCCACGAACCAGCCGGCCGAAAGCACCTTCAGCAGGTAGGCCCGGATGCGCTGTTCATCGGCCGTGCGCAGGATGTCCACCGTATACTGCATGGCCTCGCGGTCCGTCGCGAAGGCCGGGACTTCCACCTCGGGCAACGAGGAGGCTGCTTCCTGGGCTTGCTCTTCCGCCGCGATGCTGCCGAGCGTCGGCATCTTCTTCAGCTCCCATTCGGGGTACTCCTTCCGCTGGCCGCGCACGCTCTGCTTCTCCTCACTGATCATGTCCGGCTTCCAGGGCGCGTTGATAGCATCGCGGTAGAAGTGCACCATCAGGCTGTCGGCGTAGGTCACCGTCCACGTGGGTCCTTCCTTGCGTTCGTATTCGGTGAGCACCGGCACGGTCAGGTGCGTGGGGCTTTCCCAGATCGGCCCGCCATCCTCCGGAAAGCGCAGGTAGCGCAGGTCGCCCACGATGGTGTTGAACTTGTATTCGCCCAAGGTGCCTCGGAGGTTCGCGCGAAGCATGCCCATCACTTCCTCCTTTTTCGGGCCCGGAATACCCGTGTAGGTGTTGTACGTGGTCAAGAAATCCTGGTAGGTGTTGGTCACGTAGCTGTAGCGCGCGAAGCCGCCGATCTCGATCACGGCGTCGGGGTACTCCGGGATGTTCGCGTTGCGCCACACCACACAGGCACGATCCCAGTAGTACTGCGCGTTCGCACTGCTCCACACCTTCTTGATGGTACCGGGGCGCAGTTCCTTCTTGATCACACCGGGCCAGGAAATGTCCTTGAGCACCTGCGCATCGGAAGGTTGCGCTTGGAGGACCGGGACGCCCAGGGCGAGCGCGGCGAACAGGAGAATGGATCGGAGGAGCATCACGGATGGGGGTTGCACGATGCGAACGTGCGGAAAGCCGTTGGCGAACGCCGACCCGATCGGGTGAACGGCCGAACGGGGAGGGTGAACGATCAGAGGGTGCGGATCCTCGCCATCAGCGCCTCCCGATGGGTCTTGCCCACCGGGAGCACCTGGGACCCGAGCCGCACGTAGCCTTCCTCCACGGCCGTGATCCTGCGCATGTCGATCAGGTAGCTGCGATGGATGCGCAGGTGGTGCGGGCTCTTGAGCTTGTCCTCCACGGCGCTGAGCGTGCTGGTGATCACGTACTTCTTCCCCGGCGTGAACAGCGTCACGTCCTCGCCTGCGCGGTCGCGGTAGAAGAGCTCCG
>CAZFAW010000375.1:0-3066 GCA_964517015.1 uncultured Chryseobacterium sp. | reverse complement strand
CCACGGTCATGCACGTGATGTAGTCGCTTGGAAGGGCGTTCGCGCCACCGGTTCGATAGACCTTTACGCGCCTGCCATCGTAGCGGTTCAGTCCATCGCTGGTCCCGATCCAAAGGTTGCCGTGCGGGTCCATGGCCAAGCATTGGATGTGGTCGCTGGAAAGGCCATCGCGCATGGTGATGGTCTTGAGCTGGGGCGCCACGAGCTGCGCGCACAGCATGCTGGACAGGGGAAGAAGCAGGGCAACGGCCGTCCAACGCATAGCGACCTACAAGTTAGAAGGCCGCTACATGCCGTGGCGGAAGGCGTGCTCCTGCACCTTGATCACGTGCAGCACGAAGGGGAACAGCGCATCCATGGTCTCCTGCGCTCCGCGTGTTGAACCCGGTAGTGTGATCACGAGGGTACGGCCGATCATGCCGGCCACTCCCCTGCTCATCATGGCCCAGGGCATGCGCTCCTGGCCATAGGCACGGGCTGCTTCCATGATGCCCGGCACTTCACGGTCGAGCAGGGGTGCGATGGCCTCGGGTGTACGATCGCGCGGTGAGAGTCCCGTTCCGCCCGTGGTCAACACCAGGTCCAGGCCTTCGTTCGCCCATGCCTTCACCATGGCAGTGATGTCCTCGGCTTCATCGGCGCAAACGGCCTGCACCGGCACCTCCACGCCCAGCTTCTTCAAGCGCTCCGAGATGGCCACGCCTGCCTTGTCCTCCTTCTTGCCTGCGGTCACACTGTCACTGATCACCAGCACGGCCGCGCGCGGCGTCTTGTTGAAGGCGTCCTTCCAATCGCTCTTGCCGCCCTTCTTCTCCACCAGCCGGATGCGTTCGATGCTGATGCCCTTGTCGATCGGCTTCAACATGTCGTAGAGCGTGAGCGCGGCCACACTGGCGCCGTGCATCGCTTCCACCTCCACGCCGGTGCGGTAAATGGTGCGCACGAGCACCTTCACCACGATGGCCATGTCCTGCACTTCGAACGACACGGCGGCGTGCTCCACGGGCAAGGGATGGCAATCCGGGATCATGTCCGCCGTGCGTTTCACACCGAACAGGGCCGCCACGCGCGCTGCCTCCAGCACATCGCCCTTCGGCACGCGCTTCTCCCGCACGGCTGCGATGGTGGCCGCAGCGCTCATCTGCACGGTGGCTTCGGCCGTGGCCTCGCGAAGCGTGGTGGGCTTGTGTGTGATGTCGATCATTGGTTCGCTTTCCAGACGTATCCTCCGTCGGCGAAGACCTCCTTCCCGAAGATCGGCAACCGTTCCTTCACTGCATCGGTGACGAAGGCGACGGCCTCGCGTGCCTGCCTGCGGTGCGGGGCACTGGCGAAGACGAAAAAACACAGCTCTCCCGCTTTGATGCGCCCCAGGCTGTGGTGCACGTGCAGGCAGGTGATCCGCGGCCAGCGGGCGAACGCTTCTTCGCGTATCGCGGTCATTCGTTCGTTGGCCATCTCTTCGTAGGCGGTGTACTCGATGGCTTCAACCGCAGGTCGGTCCCCATCAGCGCTCGTCCCTTCACCCTGTCGCAAATCGGCCCTCACCTGACCAAGGAAGATCTCGTGCGCGCCGATGTCCGTGCGCGAAGCATGTTGGGCGATGCTCTCGGCGATGAAGGAAGCGGGAATGGCTCCTTCCACGAAGATGTCCCGCTTGCGGTGGGTCCTTCCTTCGCTCATCCTCCTGCGAAAGGTGGTAACAATGCGACCTCCTCCTCCCCTGTCAGCAGTAGATCTTCCTTCACAACGCGTCTGTCGACCGCGATCGCATAGCTGACGTCCGACAGCCCCGCGATGCGCCGTTCCAGTTCGCGTCTCAGTTCCACCGTGGAACCGGCGGCACAGTCGATCGCTTGGCTGCCCGCCTTCTCCGCGATCATGCCGAACAACAGCACCTTCATGCCTCAAAGGTCGGAAGGCGCATTGATGTTACGGAACAGGTCTGCGGGCCAGCCTGCTTCGCCGGGCACCAGGTCCAGGTGGCCGGTGCGCACGGTCGCGAGCGCGTCGCTCATGCGAAGGCGGCGTTGCCCCAGGCAGGCCTCGAAAGCCTCGAGCGCATGACGGTGGTAAGCGCCCGCCAATGGTTCGAGCCATCCGGCATGACGGGGCACCACCGCATCGTGGCCCAGGTCCAGTTCGTTCTTCAGCCGCACGAGCAAGCGGTCGTTCACGCGGGGAAGGTCGCAGGCCAGCACCAGCAACCGCACGTAGCGTGCGCGACCCAACGCGGTAACGAGGCCGCCGAGCGGTCCCAGGCCGGGAACGCCATCGGCGATCACCGTGGCATGTGCCGGCGTGTACTTGCCCGGGTCGCCGATCACCAGGACTTCGCGGCAATGCGGCCGCAACAGTTCGATCGCCCGATCCAGGAGCGTCATCCCTTCGACCTCCATCAACGCTTTGTCGCGCCCCATGCGGCTGCTCTGGCCGCCTGCAAGCACCGCACCGGTCCAACGCCGATCGATCATCGCGGAAGGTAATGGACCTCGATCCGCTCGCCCTGCGCCCAGGACCCGCGCCCCGCTGGGAGATATGCGATCGCATCCGCCAGGGCCAACGAACGCAACATGTGCGAGCCCTCGTTCGCAAGCAGCGCGACCGTTCCGCCCTTCACCTGTGCCGCGCGGAACTCGGCCCGTTCGCCTTTCGCGTTCACGGCATGCACCAGCGGCAATGGTTCGGACCGCAAAGCCGGCTCGCGCGCACCCTGCATGGCCCGCAGGAAGGGCAGCACATATTCCCAGAAGAGGATCATCACCGCACGGGGGTTGCCCGGTAGCCCGAAGACCGGTTTCGTCTTCAACGAGGCGAAGAGCATGGGTTTGCCTGGTTTCTGGGCCACACCGTGGAAGTGCATGGTCGCACCCAGTTCCATCAAGGCCGGCTCCACCAGGTCGTGGTCGCCCACGGAAACGCCGCCGGTGGTCACCAGCACGTCCACTTCGCTCCGGAGCGCATCGATCGCCGCGCACAATGCGCCTTGCTGGTCGCCGCAGCGGCGCACGACCGCGCGGATCCCTTCCTTGCGCAAGGCCGCTTCGAGCATCGCATCGTTGCTGC
>CAZFAW010000374.1:0-3097 GCA_964517015.1 uncultured Chryseobacterium sp. | reverse complement strand
TGTCGCCCTTCTTGAAGAAGTCGGTCTTGATCTGCTGGTCCTTGGGCATGATCAGCTCGTTGCCCTCGTCGTCCAGGATCAGGGTCTCGCGCTTCCAGATCTGGTACACCTCGCCGGTGATGATCTCGCCCACGCGCTCCTTGTACTTGTTGTAGAGGTGGTCCTTCTCCAGCTCCAGGATCTTGCTCTGCAGGTTCTGCTTGAGCGAAAGGATGTTGCGGCGGCCGAAGTCCTCGATCTTGATCTCCTGGCTCACCTCCTCGCCCACTTCGAAATCGGGCTCGATCTTCCGGGCTTCGGCCAGTTCGATCTCCAGGTTGTCGTCCTCGCTCATGCCGTCCTCCACGATCTTGCGGTTCAGCCAGATCTCCAGGTCGCCCTTGTCGGGGTTGATGATGATGTCCACGTTGGCCTCCTCGCCGAAACGCTTCTTCACCACGCCACGGAAGACGTCCTCCATGATGCCCATCATGGTGACACGATCGATGTTCTTGAGGTCCTTGAATTCGCCGAAGGACTCGATGAGGTTCACGGTGCTCATGGCACGCAGGTCTATTTGAAAGTGATGAGTGTTCGTGTGTCGGTGATGTCCGCGAACGGGATCGCGGTGGGGTCCTTGTCCAGTTTCGGAAGGCGGCCCTTCACGGCGGCGGCGTGCTGCACGCGCAGGTCGATGCCGGTGGTGCCGCGCACGGATTCCAGCACGCCCTCGAGCACGTGCCCGTCGGTGCGCTTCACCTGCACCAGGCGACCCACGTGCTTGTGGTATTGGCGCAGCACGCGGAACGGGCGGCCCATGCCGGGGCTGCCCACCTCCAGTTCCACATCGTCCAGGTCGGCCCCGAAGGCATCGCGCAGGCCTCGGTTGATCCGTTCCAGTTCGCCCAGGCCGATGTGGGTGTCGTTGTCCACCTCCACCACCGCCTTGCCGGAGGGGCGCACCTCGGCCGTGACCACGAACACGGGCGTGCCGGCAAGCTGACGCTCAAGGGCTTGGGCCAATTGGTCGGAAGTGATCATCGGTGCCTGCGGGCGGGGAACAAAAAAGAGGGGCTCGCCCCTCTTCACCTCGTTCTCCGCTTAACGGGTGCGAATATAGCGGGGGGCGGGAAAAGTCCGTGGGTCGTATCCACCAAACACGCGCAGACTCCGCTTACGCCCTCTCGCACCTACCTCCCCCCTCCCGGCACGCCCCCACCCTTCTTCTTACCCTCGGGTGGCGGGGGCGGCTTCTTGATCCGCCCCTCTTCGTACTCCACGGTTTTCACGGGCCGGCCGTCCATGCCGTAGATGGTCATGGTACCGTGGAGAACACCGTTCTGGTAGTGGCTCTCCTGGATCAACTTGCCCCGCTGGTCGTACGCATGCGCCACGCCGTGCGCCAGGCCGTTCAGGAATTCCTGGTCGCGCAGCTTCACGCCCGCATCGTCGTAGTAGGTCCACGCCCCGGTTTGCTGGCCCAGGATGTAGGTGCCTTCGGCCACGGGGATCCCGTGCACGTTGTAGGTGACCCACCGGCCGGTCTTCTTGCCCACGGCGTAGCTGCCTTCTTCTTTCAACACCGGGGCCGCGCGGGTGGTGCCCGGCGGTGTCTCGTACCAGAACTTCCATGGCCCGGTCTTCTCGTCGTCCTTCCACCAGCCCTCGTATTCCTGCGTGCCATCGGGGTACCAGCCGCGCCATTGCCCGCTGATCCGGCCCGCGGTGAAGGAACCGATGTCCTTCTGCGCACCGTTCTCCCACCAGCTGCGCCACTCGCCCTCGCTCACGCCGTTCACGTAGGGGCCTTCCTGCAGCTTGTTGCCGTTCTCGTACCAGGTGGTCCACACGCCTTCCTTCACGCCGTTCACGAAGGCCCCCTTCTTCCAGAGCTGGCCGTTGCTGTAGTACCACTCCCATTCCCCGTTCTCCTTGTCGGCGGCGAAGGCACCGTGGTAGCTGAGCCGTCCGTTGGGGAAGTAGTACCGCCATTCGCCCTCGCGCGCGCCGCGGCGAAAGGTGCCCTCCATGTCCTTGGTACCCTCGCGCGTGTACCACACCCAGGTGCTGTCCTTGGCGCCGTTGGCGTGATGGCCGGACACGTTGAGCCGACCGTTGTCGAAGTGGAAGGCATAGGGGCCGTGCAACTTCCCGTTGCGGTAGGTGCTCTTTTTCTGCAAGCGGCCGCTGCTGTACCATTCGTTCCACTCGCCCTGCTTCACGCCGCCGCCGTATTCGCCGCGCATCTTCTCGTTGCCCGCCGGCCAGAGCTCACGGCTCAGGCCCTTCTTCACGCCCACGTGGTAGTGGCTTTCCTCCTTCAGCGCGCCGCTGGGGTAGTAGCTGCGCAGCACGCCCTCGCCCTTGGTCACGGTTTGCACACCGGTGGTGTCCCACGCATCGAGCACCAGCACGATGCTGTCCTCCCACATCTCGTTCAGCATGGGCTTGCCGCCGGGGTACCGGTATTCCCACCGCCCGTTCTTCACGCCGTTGCGGAAGGAGCCCGTTTCCATGGGCTGCCCGTCGCGGTAGAAGCTGGTGGTGAGCGAATCCTGCACGCCCTTCTTGAACCAGCCGTCGTTCTGCACGCGGCCATCGGGGTAGTACTGCACCACGTGGCCATCGCGCACACCGGCCTTGAAGTCGGCCTGTTCGGTGATCCGGCCCTGCCGGTCGTAATAGGTCCAGGTGTTCCACTCCAGGCCGTTCACGTACAGCCCTTCGCTGCGCTTGATCGTGCGCGTGCTGTCCCAGTAGTCCACGTAGGGTTGTACGCCTTGGGCGAAGGAGGCCGTGCCGGCGAGCAGCAGGGTGGCGGTGAGCAGGGATCGGGGGCGCAACATCCGCACGAAAGTAGACCCGCCGATGCAGGGTCTTTCCCTGGTGAACGCACGGCGATCAACCATCGTGCGCTGAGAACTACGGGATGCACCGTAGCGGATCCCGGTGCTACACGGAAGCCGCGGCCCCGTAGAGCGGGGCACGTTTGCACCGCACACCGACCGCACCATGGAGCGCCCACAGGAACCGCACCGGCCCCGCACCTGGGAACGCCTCACCCTCGTGGCGCTGGCGTGCCTGGCCGCCCTGCTGGCCAGCGCGCAGGTGGTGAACG
>CAZFAW010000373.1:0-3117 GCA_964517015.1 uncultured Chryseobacterium sp. | reverse complement strand
ATGCGCCTGGAGCAGGTTCTGGTCCATGTTCTCCTCGCACAGGTCCTCGATCCGCCAGTCCGGGGGCCAGAACCCATCGTCCAGGGCGCCCACTTCGGGCGTCATGGACATGATCTTGCCCTTGGTCACCTGCTCACCGTACATCCAATCGTCGGACCCGCCGTTGGTGAGGTAGAACAGCACCTGGTTGGTGGTGCCATGCGCGTACCCGTTGTTGCGCGTGAGCAAGCGCGCATGCTCCTCGAAGAGCGCGGAATCCACCGTGAGCAGATCGGGCACCGCATCCCAGGGGTGGATCAACAGGTTGTGGTAGGTGTGGTAATTGAGCGCTGCGCGGAATTGGTGCGCGTTGCAGAAGTCGCGCATGGCCTGGGTCTCCGGTTCGGAGAACGGTGCGCTGCCGCGGTACACATCGCTGAAGGGGTCGGGGGAGGAGCCGTCGTCGTCCAGCCCCCAATCCCATCCGTAATTGCGGTTCAGGTCCACACCGAAACTGCCGTCGCCGTTGTCGCGCCGGTTCTTGCGCCACATGCCGCCGCCGCCTGGATCGGTCGTTTCGTTGTACACATAGCCGTCCGGGTTCACGCACGGCACGAAATAGAGCTCTCGCGTATCGAGCAGGTGCGTTACCTCGGCATCGGTGCCGTAGTGCTCCAGCAGGTACCAGAGGAAGAACACCATCTGCGAGATGCCGCCCGGTTCACGTGCATGGTGCACGGCGTTGTAAAGCACTTCCGGCTTGTCCTGATCGGTGTTGGGATCATTGCTCACGCGCACGAAGTCGATGCTCCGGCCCTCGATCGAGGTGCCGATGCTGCTGCGCGCGGTGATCAGGCCGGGATAGGTGGCGGCCATCAGGTCCAGTTCGTCCAGCAGCTCCTGCCAGGTGAAGTAGCCGCCCATGGCGCCGAGGTGGAAATGCGCCGGCGTGGGAAAGGTGCGGGCGCCATCGCACAACCAGCCCTGGGCGCGCAGATCCGCAGGTGGACCGGCCGCGTTGCGTGCCCGGTAGGCGCGCGCTACATCCTCCACGAGCACCTCGTACCGGAAGCCGTGCGCACGCAGGCGGTCCATCTCCATCGCGCTCAGTTCGGCAATGAAATGGTCCGGACCGAAGGCGCCATGGTCCACTGCGATGCCCAGCGCGCCCAGGTCACGTATGCCGTGACCGGACGCGTCGAACAGGATCTTCACCCGGGAATGAACGGGTTGTTGCGCGGTTGCCGTGTGAACGGCGAGCACGAGAAGGAGGAGGGTCGGTCGCATGGCGCAGGGGTGCCTGCAAGGTAGACGCCGACTGCTTCACCTGCGTTGCCGTTCGTGGCGCGGTTTGCCCGCGCACGGGCGGGAAAGGACCGCTGGATCCTTCAGCGGCCCTTGCCGAAGTTGAACCAGCGCTTGCGCTTCCGGTTCGCATCGCGGCCGTTCTGTTGGCCGGGCGAAGGATCTGCTGCCTTCTTGGTGGCACCACGCTCTTGATCGGCGAAGAGCTCACGCGTCATTGCCGCGTAATCCGGGCGGCCGGAGGGGCTGCGTTGCGCGTCTTGCTCCTTCCGGGGGCGCGCGCCCTGGCCACGGCCGGGCGGCCTGCCATTGTGCGAGCGGCTTTCCCGGCCCTGTCCGCGCTCGGGTGCGCGTGCAGGGCGCCCCTGGTCGCGGGCACCGTGTTGCGGGCGTTGGCCATGGCGGCGTTCACCACCACGCTCCTCGCGCGGTTGCACCGGCGACGGCACCAGGAACGGATGCTCCTCCACCACGGGGACCTTCAGCCCGATCAGCTTTTCGATGTCCTTCAGGTACACGCGTTCCTCACGGTCGCAGAAGCTGATCGCCGTGCCCGATGCGCCGGCGCGGCCCGTGCGGCCGATGCGGTGCACGTACGTCTCCGGCACGTTGGGCAGATCGTAGTTGATCACGTGCTGCAGGTCGTCGATATCGATGCCGCGTGCAGCGATGTCCGTAGCTACCAAGGCGCGCACCTTGCCCTTCTTGAATCCGTTCAGCGCGTTCTGCCGGGCGCTCTGGCTCTTGTTGCCGTGGATCGCCTCGGCGTGTATGCCGGCCTTCACCAGGTGCTTGGCCAGCTTGTTCGCGCCGTGCTTGGTGCGCGTGAACACCAACACCTCGCGGATGGTCGGCCCGTTCAGCAGGTGCTCGATCAGGCGGGACTTGTCCTGCTTCTCCACGAAATAGAGCTGCTGTTGCACCTTTTCCGCGGTGGTGCTCTGCGGTGCCACTTCCACCTTCACGGGGTCGTGCAGCAGGCTGTGCGCCAGCTTGGCCACTTCCGGCGGCATGGTGGCGCTGAAGAGCAGGGTCTGGCGCTTGTGCGGCAGCTTGGCGATCACGCGCTTCACATCGTGGATGAAGCCCATGTCCAACATGCGGTCGGCTTCGTCGAGCACGAAATGCGTGAGGTTCTCGAAGCGCACGTAGCCCTGTCCCATCAGGTCCAGCAACCGGCCGGGCGTGGCCACCAGGATGTCGACCCCGGTGCGCAGGGCGTCGGTCTGCGGTTTCTGTCCCACGCCACCGAACACCACGGTGTAGCGGAGCCCGCAATGACGGCCGTAGGCCTTGAAGCTGTCGCCGATCTGGATCGCCAGTTCGCGGGTGGGGGTGAGGATCAGTGCGCGGATCGGGCGCTTGCCTTTGCCGGCCGGTTCCACCCATTGCTGCGCGGTATCGAAGGAAGGATGCAGGTGCTGCAGGATCGGGATCGCGAACGCGGCGGTCTTGCCGGTACCGGTCTGCGCGCAGCCCAGCAGGTCGCGCCCGTCGAGCAGGTAGGGAATGGCCTGCGCCTGGATCGGCGTGGGCGTGGTGTAGCCTTCTTCGTGGACGGCTTTGAGGATGGGGGCGATGAGCCCCAGTTGGTCGAACGTCTTCATGTTCGGGTAGGGTACGGGTGCGCACACGGCGCCCCGCACGTTCAGGTTGGTGCCGTACCGGGCCATTGTCGTTCCCGGAACAGCGTGTTGTAGCTGTTGTTGAAAGGGCCTTTCGATCTTCGTCCGGCGTAACAATGATCCGCTGGGGAGAGCGCTCGGACGAACGGTCGCGGTAGGGGCCGCGTGAAGGTCAAGCGCGTGAAAGGCGGGGCGAATGTAGGGGAAT
>CAZFAW010000372.1:0-3125 GCA_964517015.1 uncultured Chryseobacterium sp. | reverse complement strand
CGCGCCACGATCTCGTTGCGGAAGGCCTTGCCCGTCTGCGCGATGCCGAAGGGCACCTTCATGCGCGCGCTGTTGCGCACGTTCAGGAAGTTCACGAAGATGCCCTGCGCCGTTTCGGGCCGCAGGTAGATCGTGCTGCTCTCACCGCTCACGCTGCCGAGCTCGGTGGCGAACATCAGGTTGAACTGCCGCACCTCGGTCCAGTTCGCCGTGCCGCTCACCGGGTCGGTGATGCCCTCGTCGATGATCAGCTGGCGCAGCGCGGTGAGGTCGTTCGCCTCCAGCGCCGCCTTCATGCGGCCTTCCACGGCGGTGATCCGCTCGGCGCTGCGCAGCACGTTGGGGTTGGTGGCGCGGAACTGCTCCTCGTTGAAGGCCTCGCCGAACTTCTTGCGGCCCTTCTCCACCTCCTTCTCGATCTTGTCCTGGTACTTCGCCAGGTGCTCTTCGAGCAATACGTCGGCGCGGTAGCGCTTCTTGCTGTCCTTGTTGTCGATCAGGGGATCGTTGAAGGCATCGACGTGACCGCTGGCCTTCCACGTGGTGGGGTGCATGAAGATCGCGGCATCGAGGCCCACGATGTTCCCGTTCAGGCGGGTCATGGCCGCCCACCAGTACTGGCGGATGTTGTTCTTCAGCTCCGCGCCGTAGGGACCGTAGTCGTAGGTGGCGCTGAGGCCGTCGTAGATCTCGCTGCTGGGGAACACGAAGCCGTATTCCTTGCAGTGGCCGATGATGGTCTTGAGGCGGTCTTCGTGGGTGCTCATGATGTGCGCCGGCGTCCTGGAAGTCTTCGACGTGGCGGGGCGGCAAAGATGCAGGCTTGCAGCGGATCGGCACCGTCCGGGCTACTCCTTCACCCACTTCACCGTCCAGCGGCCGCTGCGCGCGTCGCCCACTTCGATCAGGTGCACGCCGCCGGCGATGACCGAGGTGTTGAGCGCGTGGCGATCCGTACCGGCCGGAACGATGTCGCTCAGCAGCACGCGCCCGCGTGCATCGAGCAGCTTGAGCTGCAAGGCGGTCTTGGATGCCTCGTGGAACCAGAGCACGGGACCCGCTGCATCGTTGATCAGTGTGAAGGGTGCTGCGGAACGGTCCGCCTCGGCGATCCCCAGCACGATGTGCGCGGTATCGCAGGCGAGGTTGTCGCTCCCGTCGCGATCGTAGACCGCGTTGGGGCTCGTCACGCTGATGCAAACTTCGTGATCGAGGTTCATCGAACCGCACGGGGTATCATCCAGCCAAAGGCTATCCATGGTGGCAACGATCGAAGCCCCTGGCGCCAGGCTCAGGTCGTTCAGGTGCAGATAGGCGCCAACGGATGAACACATCCAGCCAAAAGCGGAATGGCACAGCACCACGCTATCGACTAGTCCGCCTCCCTCATTGGTCACCTCAACGGTGACATTCGCCTGCGGATAGCCCGTACCCCCGGAACCAGAGCACCAAGCGGTGTCAATGCCCAGCAGCATGATGGACACATCCTCATCGTGTGTGGCAACGGTGCCATCGGCCACTACGGTGCGCAGGATCCCGGCGGGATGCTGTGCGGTGACGACGGTCCCTGCCATGGCGAGGGTGTCACCGGTTACAGCGAAGTCACCGAACGCGTTATCGGCGAAGATGTCATTGGGGTCGAGCACGACCGTTTGGAGAATGTTCAGCAACGCGTCGAATTCCACCGCCACGGTGTTCCCGATCGCCCACAGTGTGCTGGCGGATCGCAAGAACCGGCCCCGCTCGAAGTCGAAGCCGAACACGAACGAGGACAGGATGGAAAGATCTTCGTCCAGCACGTGGATACTGCCATCCTCTTCCATGGCAAGCCGATGTCCGTTCCAACGGATCGCATCCGCAACATCGATCTGATCGTTGCTGGCCAGTACCTCCGCATCGAGGGATCTGCGCTCCAATAGCGTCGTCATGCCGGTGCGTATTAGCATCACGGTGCTATCGCTGTCCCACACGGACCATCGCGGGGCGGGCAGCCCCAAGGTGTCGAGCATGAACGAGGTCAAGCTGTCGCCGTTCGCATCGGCGATCAGGCCGATGTCGTACGCGGACAGGAGGATTCGGCCATCATCGGTGACATCCACGTTTGTGGCCCACTCCACATAGTACTCCTTCTCCCAGATCACCGTACCCGAGGAGTCCACGAGGAGCATGACGCTGGTGGGTGCCCAGACATCGCACCAATCGACCGGACCGATCACCAGCGCTCGTCCACCAGGCATTGACCGCATATCCATGGGGATCACGGTCCCGGAGTAGGCTAGGAACGGGAAGCTCCAGCCGGGTGTGCCGTCGGAACGGACCGCCTGAATGAAGTGGCCCGTGAAACCGCCACCGACACTACCCGCTCCACCACCAACCACCCATACATCGCCTGCCCTAGCACAGGTGTAGTAACCGACCTCGTGCGTCCGCTGGTCGGCGAATTCGAAGGGCGATTGCGCCGTAAGCCCGGTGGCGAGCGCGGCCGCGAGGGTAAGGATGGTGTTGCGGTGATCCATGCGCGGAGGTGTTGGGAAGGTAGAGGGAAGACGCGAGGTCAGGTTCCAGTGCTGTCCGTAAGGCCTCGAGCTACGGGCCACGTGCCAAGGGCTTGATCCGGGACAGCCCGAGGCCCGCAGCTTCGCGGCCGGAATGATCCACCACCGCGGCACCCTCCATAGCGAGGACCTCTTCGAGAAGCGCTTCGTCTGCGACCTGAACGCCGCCCACCAGTGCTGGCGGATGTTGTTCTTCAACTCCGCACCGCAGGGACCATAGTCGTAGGTAGCGCTGAGGCCGTCGTAGATCTCGCTGCTGGGGAACAGGAAGCCGTATTCCTTGCCGTGGCCGATGATGGTCTTGAGGCGGTCTTCTCCTGTGCTCATGGCATGGTGCGCTACCGTCCTGGAAGGCTGCGACGGCGCGGAGCGTGAAAGTTGCCGGGTGCCGCGTTCGTGCGTTCGGCGATCCCCTTCGCCCGATCGGCCGGGGCGCGCATGCGCTTGGCGAAAAGCACGCGGCCATATCCGGGCGCCGGTTAGCTTCCCCACCGTTTCGCATGCCCATGAGCGAGGTGGATCGATACACGGAGCGCGCCTACTGGCTGGCGTGGCAGATGAACCGCAGGC
>CAZFAW010000371.1:0-3142 GCA_964517015.1 uncultured Chryseobacterium sp. | reverse complement strand
CGAAAGGTGGCACACGCCGGATCGGTCCGGCCATGTTCCGGGTACGGGACCTTCCGGCGCCTTCGGCCTTCATCGCCGGAAAAACATCCACCGATTCACGGGTCGAACGGGGCCTTGTGCAGAACGCGGAATGCATCTTCGCACGCCTGGTGGGTACCGAGTTCAACGCCCCGTTCGAAGTGGTATCCTATGAGCTTCAGGTACTTCGGGGTAGCCAGATCATCCCGTTCACCGGCCGGGGTTCATGCTTCGAGCCCAAGGCGATCGCGGCGTTAAAGGCCCTGCGCCCTGGTGATCGGGTGTTCCTGCTCGAGGTAAAGGCCCGGTTGAAGGGTGTGGCGAACGCACCGATCTACGCGCTGGCACCCGTGGATCTGCGCGTCCTTTGATCGGATCGGTCGAGCGTGCGGATCCGCGGCTATATTTGCCGCCCCATTGCGGGGTGGAGCAGATGGTAGCTCGTCGGGCTCATAACCCGAAGGTCGCAGGTTCGAGTCCTGTCCCCGCTACGAAGAGAGAGCCCCGTGGACCGGGGCTCTCTGCATGATGGGATGGACCAGGCATGGCGCACAAAGCTGGATACGTGAACATCATCGGCGAGCCGAACACGGGGAAGAGCACCCTCGTGAACGCCCTGCTCGGTGAGCGCTTGATGGCCGTGAACCCGAAGGCTCAGACCACCCGCCACCGGATCCTGGGCCTGCTCAACGGCGAGGACCATCAAGTGGTGTTGAGCGATACCCCGGGCATCCTGGATCCCCGATACGCGCTACAGAAGTCCATGATGCATGCCGTGAACGAGGCTCTGGAGGATGCGGACGTGCTGCTGGTCATGACGCAGATGGGGCGTTCCCCGCAGCAGAGCGCGATCGTGGTGCAGAAGGCCGCAAGGGTTTCCTGCCCCATTCTCGTGCTGCTGAACAAGATCGATCTGGCCGACCAAGCCGCGGTGGGCGAGGCGCTGGCAGCATGGCAACAGGCCCTGCCCCGGGCGCAAGTGATCCCCGTTTCCGCGTTGCACGGCTTCCACATCGATGAACTGCGCGAGCGGCTCATCGCCATGATGCCCGAGCACCCCGCCTATTTCCCGAAGGACGAACTCAGCGACCGGGACACGCGCTTCTTCGTATCGGAGATCGTGCGCGAGCAGGTGTTGCAGCACTACCACCAGGAATTGCCCTACAGCACCCAGGTCGTGGTCACCGATTTCAAGGAGGAAGAAGGCCTCGTGCGGATCGTGGCCGAGGTGATCGTGATGCGCGAGAGCCAGAAGGCGATCGTGCTCGGCAGGGAGGGAAGGGCCTTGCGCACCCTGGGAACGGGGGCGCGTAAGGCCATCGAGAAGTTCCTTCAGCGCAAGGTGTTCTTGCGGTTCGTGGTGAAGGTCGATCCGGACTGGCGCGACGATGGGAAACGGCTGGCACACTATGGTTATCGCTGAAACATGAGCAACATCGTCGCCATCGTGGGCCGCCCGAACGTGGGCAAGAGCACCTTGTTCAATCGTCTGGTGGAGGAACGCCTGGCCATCACCGACCCCACCGCGGGAACCACGCGCGACCGGCACTACGGCAAGGCCGAATGGAACGGGGTGCCCTTCAGCGTGATCGATACGGGTGGGTATGTGAGCGGGAGCGACGACGTGTTCGAGGGCGAGATCCGCCGTCAGGTGGAACTTGCCATCGAGGAAGCCGATTCCATCCTTTTCCTCGTCGACGTCCAGAACGGGGTTACCGCGTTGGACGAGGCCATTGCGCGCATGTTGCGCAAGGTGAAGAAGCCCATCTACCTCGTGGCCAACAAAGTGGACACCGGCGACAGGCAATACGATGCAGCAGAGTTCTATGCCCTGGGCTTCGGGGAACTTTTCTGCATCAGCGCCCAAAGCGGTGCCGGTTCCGGTGAACTGCTGGACCGGGTGGTGGCCGATCTCAAGAAACCTGCGGATGGGCCCGATGACGCCCTCCCGAAGTTCGCCATCGTGGGCAAACCGAACGTGGGCAAGAGCTCCCTCACGAATGCCCTCCTGGGCAAGGAGCGCACCATCGTGACACCGATCGCGGGCACCACGCGCGATCCTGTTCACAGCCGCTACCAGGCGTTCGGTTTCGATCTGGTCCTGCTGGATACCGCAGGGCTGCGACGCAAGAGCAAGGTGGAGGAGGACATCGAATTCTACAGCGTGCTGCGCAGTGTGCGGGCCATCGAGCAGAGCGATGTGTGCCTGCTCATGATCGATGCGCGCGAGATGATCCAGCAACAGGACCTGCACATCTTTGGCATGATCGCGCGCAACGGCAAGGGCGTGGTGATCGTGGTGAACAAATGGGATCTGGTTGAAAAGGGAACCAACAGCGCCCGGGACCTCGAGGAGGTCATCCGTCAGCGGATCGCACCCTATTCCGATGTCCCCATCGTGTTCACCAGTGTGCTGGAGAAACAGCGCATCCACAAGGTGATGGAAACTGCCTTGCAGGTGTACCAGGACCGGCGCCAGCGTATACCCACCCGCCGGTTGAACGAGGTCATGCTGCCGGAGATCGAGCGCATGCCCCCGCCCATGTACAAGGGAAAGAACGTGAGCATCAAGTACGTGAACCAGCTGCCCGGGGTGGTGCCGGCCTTCGCCTTCTTCGCCAACCTGCCCCAATACGTGAAGGACAGCTACGCCCGCTTCCTGGAGAACAAACTGCGCGAGCATTTCCGGTTCACCGGCGTGCCGATCCGCGTCTTCTTCCGCAAGAAATAGGGCACCTCGGCCCGGGCCCCTATTTTTCGCCCAAGGTGAACCGTTCCGCATCCCGAAACCTGGGTATCGCCCTGCTGGCAGGTATCTGTGGGCACTTCCTGCATGTGGCCAGCCTTCCCATCCGTCGCTGGTGCGTTCATGAGGCCATGGAGCGGACCATCCAGCAAGGCGTGGCTCACGAGCGCACCGTCGTGCTGCGATTCCACGGAACCGACCGCCGGTCGATCGACTGGCTGGAACAGGATGAAGAGTTCCGGCACCAGGGCAGGATGTACGATGTGATCTCGATCCATCGGTACGCTGAACGGATGGAGATCGTATGCGTGGAGGACGGAGAAGAATCGTGGATCATGTGGGTCTTGGAGCAGACCACCCATGGGAAGCCCACGCGCC
>CAZFAW010000370.1:0-3169 GCA_964517015.1 uncultured Chryseobacterium sp. | reverse complement strand
TCTCCGCTGAAGTGCTCACTGCGGTCCAGCGTGGTGGTCAGCCGTTCCATCACCGTCTCGCTGCTCACGAAAAGACCGCGCCGCATGCGCTTCAGGTGGGTGATGCTCTCGTTGTGCGCGATCCGGTACAACCAGCTGAACAACCGGCTTTCCTCGCGGAAATCGGCCAATCCGTTCCACGCCTTCAGGAAGACGTTCTGCAACACATCCTTGGTCTCGTCCGGATCGGTGATCATGCGCCTGACGAAGGGGTAGAGACGGCGCTGGTACTGCCGCATGAGGAGGTCGAACGCATAGTGCCGGGTATCCTCCTTGCGGAAGAGGTCGAGGAGCTCCTTGTCGGTAAGGTCGCTCATGGGCGAATTGCTCCGCCGGCCGGGGCAGGATAAAGTGGCGCGGTGCAGGGGATCACTTGCGCGAGAGGGCGCGCTCCGCGGCCTTCACGATGTCCGGCGTGTCCAGCCCGTACTTCTTCATCAATTGGTCCGGTGTGCCGCTTTCGCCGAAGGTGTCCCGCACGGCCACCAGCTCCAGGGGAGTGGGCCTGTGCTGCGCCAGCACGTGCGCCACGGCATCGCCCAATCCACCGTGCATGTTGTGTTCTTCCGCTGTTACTGCGCATCCCGTCTTCGCGACGGACCGTAGGACGGCCTCCTCGTCCAGGGGTTTGATCGTGTGCACGTTGATCACCTCGGCATGGATCCCTTGCTTTTCCAGGACCTCGGCCGCTTGAAGGGCCTTCCAGACCAGGTGGCCGCAGGCCAGGATCGACACGTCGCCCCCTTCGATCATCACGTCCGCCTTGCCGATCACGAACGGTCGGTCGGGTGCGGTGAACACCGGCCATTTCGGGCGGCCGAACCGCAGGTACACCGGACCAATGGATCCGGCGATCGCCAGGGTGGCGGCCTTGGTCTGGTTATGGTCGCACGGTACCACCACGGTCATGCCGGGCAACATGCGCATCAGACCGATGTCCTCCAGGATCTGGTGGGTGGCGCCGTCCTCGCCAAGGGTAAGCCCGGCATGGCTGGCGCAGATCTTCACGTTCTTACCCGCGTAGGCGATGCTCTGGCGGATCTGGTCGTAGACACGGCCGGTGCTGAAGTTCGCGAAGGTGCCCGTGAAGGGGATCCTGCCCCCGATGGTGAGACCGGCGGCCACGCCCATCATGTTCGCTTCGGCCACGCCCGCCTGGAAGAACCGGTCCGGGAAGCGCTTGGCGAAGGCGTCCATCTTCAAGGAGCCGGTAAGGTCGGCGCAAAGGGCCACGACATTGGGGTCCTTCGTTCCGGCCTCCAACAATCCGGCACCGAATCCGCTGCGGGTGTCCTTATGGTCGAGCACAGGGTAGGGCATGGGTCAGAAATTCAAGGTGATGGTGCGGTCGCTGAGGATGGTGACATCCTTCTTCACGGAGTAGATGGTCTGGTGGGCGTTGATCGAGCGATAGACCACCTGGTAGTCGCCGGGTTGGAGCCGGAACAGCATGTTGGTGGCCCGTGGGTCCAATGCAGCGACCCAGCGTAGTTCATCACCGTTCTTCTGGAACAGGCCGCCATCGCCAGGTATGCCGAACTGGAGGTTCAGGATGCCCGGCTGTGCCACCGCGATCGTGGTGGTCCGGTCCTGTTCGATGGTCACATCCGGCAGCAGGGTCCGCGGAAGGGTGAGCACTTCGAGGTCGTAGCTACCTGTGCGGTAACGTCGCTTGGTGTTCATGGGCTGCACGTCGAGCGTGGCACCTTCGCCCTTGCGGCGCACGATGCATTGCAGCCCGTTGGCATCGGGGAAACCGCCCCCCACCTTCAACTCCAGGTCGCCCTGCCCCGCCACCACGGTCACGATGGTGTGCTTGCCCGGTTCAATGGTCACGTTCTCGCGGGTGCTCGGTGGCAGGGTGTGCGCCACCACGCGGTAGGTGAACAGGGGATCCACCGAGAGGGTATCGGGCTGTCCGTGCATGTTCAAGGTGTGCACGAAGTGGTCCCGCACTTCGCCTGTACGCTGGTCGTAGAAGGTCACGGGCACATCGGTTTCCGTGGCACGGCCGTGATCGTCCAGCAGGTCCACTTCGGCGGTGGTGTTGTTGAGGGCCTGGCCGATCACGATGCGCAGCACATGGTCGAACATCTGTTCGGTGCTGGCATCGTAGTAATTGCCCACGCATTCGAAGGTCTTCTGCACGGCCCCATCGAGCCCGATCCCGATCACGAACGGTTTGAGAACGATGTGCTGTGCCTGCAACGCCCGGCTCACTGCGCAGGGATCCCCGTCGCAGGCCTCGATCCCATCGGTGATGAGGATGATGATGTTGCGGCAGTTCGCGCACGGCGTGAAATCGCCGGCGGCCTTTTCCAGGCTGCGTGCAATGGGGGTGGTGCCCAGGCACTGTACCGTGGTCATCACGCGGCGGATCGCCTCGCTGGAATGCGGCGCGATCGGCACTTCCAGCCGTGTGTCGTCGCAGTCCTGTTTGCCCGGTTCGATACGGGTCTGGTGCCCGTAGAGCCGCAACCCGATCTCCAGGTCGGGGGTGTTCTCGATGCCTTGCAGGCTTTGGATCAGGATCTCGCGTGCGGTCTGGATCTTGGGCTTGGTGTTCCAGAACGCGTTCATGCTGTTGCTCGCATCGAAGAGGAACAGGATGCGCGTGGTGGGCTGCTGTGCCGTGGCCAGCAGGGCCAGGAACAAGGCTATGCCCGCGACGACCCCTCTCAGGCGGGCCGACCTGGGGTTGAATGAAGTGGTCGGTCGGACCATCTCAGTAGTCACCCAACGTCTCGGGAAGCTGGGAAAGTGCGCGCGCGGCTTGTGCATCGTTGGGTGCCACGCCATGCCATTCGTGGCTGCCCATCATGAAGTCAACTCCCATGCCCATTTCGGTGCGCATCAGGATCATCACGGGGCGGCCGTGGCCGGTGAGGCCCTGGGCGGTGCGCAGGCAGTCGACCACGGCCTGCATGTCGTTCCCGTGCGGGTTCACCAGCACCTCCCAGCCGAACGCCTTCCACTTCGCCTCCAGGTCGCCGAGCGGCATGACACGGTCCACATCACCATCGATCTGTCGGCCGTTCCAATCCACCGTGCTGATCAATCGGTCCACCTTGTGCGCAGCGGCGAACATGGCGGCCTCCCAGATCTGCCCTTCCTGCAATTCGCCATCGCC